>JAKAIQ010000087.1 GCA_021825035.1 Deltaproteobacteria bacterium
TTCCGATCTCTTTACGTTACTAAAAAGGGATTTTACAGCCTGCGCCAAAACATGGGCAGTGGAATGCCGGAGTATTCCGAGCCCTTCTTTTGAATCGACAACGACGGGTTGAATGCGCAAGGGGCGCGCGGACTCCTCGAGAGCGCTTCTCAGGTCCCGCAACTCTCCATTTACCATTACGGCTACGGTTTTTTTCAGGACCGCCCTATCGTGGTCCTTAAGGATCTCAAAAAAAGTACACCCCTCCGGAACGGTTATCTCAGAACCTTCAGATAAGATCAGCTTTGTCATCTAAATTCTTTGCACCCACTTTATGATCTATAAGTCCCGAAAATCAATAAAGGCGATCTGCCCACACGGCGATGGTTAAATCACCACGCTGCCGTGGAAGGATGCCTTTAAAAAATGGTAGGCACGGGCGGTTTCGAACCGCCGACCTCTACCGTGTCAAGGTAGCGCTCTACCCCTGAGCTACGCGCCTATATCTCCCTTTCAGATTAAAATTGCAACTATCATGCATCTTACAATTACGTGGTCTTCTGAGTTTTTTCGGCGCTTTTATCGAAGCGTCGATTAAACTCCGCCAACAGCTTTCTTCTGTTGCAAGCCCTCGGCCTAAATCCTTCGGGCTGCCACTTCATCACCAGGCAGAAGCATGATGATTGATGTGGCACGACAAAAAGACTTCAATCACCGAACCGCGCGAGTCTTTAAAAAAAGTGTAATACACGATATATCGACAGCCAACCGCACTCTTCGGAATTAGAATGAAGGAGGCAGAAATAAGCGGTATATTAGTCTATCCACATTCAACATCACTGTCAAGAAAATTATCAAGAATATCAAACAGATAATTAAATAACCTCGGCCCGGCATACCGGCTCCGCAGCCTTAAAACGTCAACGTTACCGAATGTCCAAGGCGGCCATTGCATAAAAATCAAGCATGAGCTTCTTGTTGGCATCCGTCCTCAGGCATGCGTCGATACCAGGGCCATAATATGATGACATGAAAACGATGAGAAGAAAAAGGGGGCACAGCGCCGGCATAGCATTTGGCCCCACCCTCAAAGGAAGCGCCATTGAACCTCTTTTCAGCGCCGCTAACGGCGTATCGAGATGAAACAGCTCGGTCATTTATGTAAAATTCAGTATATATCAATCAAACCCGATGTCAAACCAGGAACCATGCCGTCAGTAGTCCATCCAATCAGGTGGCGGGAATTCCTCGCCTTGCAAAGACCGGCTCACGGAAGGGAGGCCGTAGCCGAGGAGACGGATCCAAGGAGTATCACGGCCCAGGGGGCAAGCATACATCAACTGATCGACGGCAGGAAGGGCCATGCGGCCTTACGGCTGCGCGGAGGCCGGCCTGAGCATGCCGTTTTGGCGGGATTGCAAAAGTTTTCGGAAAGAGATGTCGCCAATAAAAGAATATCCATCCTCAATATGGCGAAGAACGCTCGTTTGCCGGAAATTACGATGACTGCCTTTGACCCAGTATTAGCTCGCCTTATATTTAAAAATATTTCCGCTCACAAGAAAAAGATATGAACTTTCATCAAGGCAATATACGCCGCTCCGGACAGGGCCGGCTTCCCTGGAACAACCGACCGCGCCGAGCACACCTTGCAGGTCATCTTCAAAAAGCATCTCCTCGAAGGGAAAAAACTCTCTAATATCCATCCTGTTTGCCATAAGATACTCCTTTCAATGGCTGGGAATAAAAATAACGTCTTCATATTAGTATAAGATTCGAAGATTAAGAAAAGATTATAAGAACATTTATTTTCTTTTACTTAAGGATATAATAGACAAATATTCGGTTTGTGATATTTTAGTTGCCAGGCATTCAAAAACGGACGTCAAATGATGCGTACGCTCTCTTATTGCGAAAGTCAGGGCAATTTATGATTCTCCCTCGCAGCAGGAAAAAGTCAGGCCTATCGGTTCTTTTTTTTTCAATGATATTATTTGTTTTTCCTGCTCATGCCCTGCCTCAAGAACATACGCTCAGTATAGCAAGGGAACGGGCCGAAGGCATGGTGGTCACCCATAATTTAAGCGTTACCATTGACATTAATAACCACGGCATAAAAGGTGTAGACAGGATTGTATTAAAAAAATCCGGCGAGAAGATCGATCTCGTGATCCGCACGGATTCTTTCATCGAGAAGATCGAATCTGGAGGCAAACCCGTAGCTTTCAGCGTCCATGTCCATCCGGCCATCAAGGCAAAAAAGATATCGATCCCGTTGTCGGGTTTTGCCGGTCGGACGGTAACGATCGACATTTACTACCGCTGCACTTTCCCGAGCCTTGAAGAGGCGCGCAAAGACATAAAAAGGGGAATAGCGTTCATAGACGACGGCGTGATCGGCGATAAAGGTATTTTTCTACCCTCTTCCGCCTTATGGTATCCGCAGGAAGAAACCGGGCTTCCCTTATTTGCAATAGACGTGTCCGCTCCAGACGGTTTCATATCGGTTACCGAAGGCGAATGGCTTGGACACGCAAAGGAAAAAGACAAGGTCATTGACCGATGGAGGACGGAAAAGCCGCTGCAGGGCCTCGACCTCGTAACAGGCAGATACACCGTGAAAAGCCGGGACTACAAGGGTATAAATATATACACCTTCTTCTTTGAAAAAGACGAAACACTTTCAAAAACATACATTGATAAGACGGAAGGTTATCTTGATCTCTATCAGGCCATGATCGGCCCCTATCCGTTCAAAAAGTTCGCCGTAGTCGAAAACTTCCTTCCGACCGGCTACGGAATGCCGTCATTCACGCTTCTGGGATCCACCGTCCTTAGGCTTCCTTTCATACCGGACACTTCCCTCGGACACGAGATAGCTCACAGTTGGTGGGGCAATTCCGTATTTGTTGACGATTCCCTGGGCAACTGGTCGGAGGCGATAACCACATATACCGCGGATTATCTCTTCGCCAGAAGGTTAGGCGCCGAAAAAGCGTTGGAGTTCAGACTGAGCAGGCTTAGGGGATATAAAAACTTCGCCGGGCGCAATGCCATAGCCCTTAAGGACTTCGTCGATTCAACTTCGCCATCCGAACGCGCAGTGGGCTATGATAAAGGAATGATGGTCTTCAACATGCTCGAAAGACTCCTCGGATCCGGGGAATTCGATAAAGGCCTTAAGGAACTGTACAGGAGCCAGGCGTTTAAACCAACCACATGGCTTGACATTCAATCGTCTTTTGAAAGGGCGTCCGGTAAAAACCTCAAGTGGTTCTTTGATGAATGGGTAATGAGAGCAGGCGCGCCGTCTTTCTCAATAGAAAACGTCACGCTTAATAAGGAGGAAAAAGGTTTCAAAGTAAGTTTTGATATAAAACAGCAAGGACAGGCTTACACAGTCGATGTGCCAGTCGTCTTTAATACAAAGGAAGGAAAGATATGGAAAAATGCACAGGTGAAAAAACCGCTCGAGAAGTTCTCTTTCTATCTCGACGACAGGCCTTCCTCATTTGAATTAGACCCCAATTACGAAGTCTTCAGGCTTCTTTCGGATGAAGAGACACCCCCGACCATCGCGTCTTTTTTGGGCGACAAGTCGGGGGTGATAGTCATACCGGGCAATAAAAGCAGAGAAAAATATCTTGTGCCTGCGGAATTTATTGCCAGTGACTATAATTTAACGTTAATTACTGATTCCCCCGTGGCTGAAGAATATCTGAAGGATAAATCCGTATTCATCTTCGGAGGCCCTGAAGAAAACGGTTTGTTCCGTCAGATGAAAAAATATCTTTCTAAATACCTCCGCATATCTGACGGTTCGGTAGAGTTTCTTGACAAGCCGTATCGCCTTGTAGATACGGTACTCGTCTTTTCGTTGAAGAATCCTTTCGACCCGTCCCGGACGATTTGCTTTTTATTCGGCGGCCCCGACAGGGAAAAGACGTTAAAGGCCGCCAAAAAGATACGTTACTTTTCGGAATACAGCTATCTGGTATTCACTGATGAAAGCCTTGAAAAAGGCAGGTTTCACGGAAAAAAAGTTTTGAGGTATGAATTCGGGAAAGACTAAGAAACTTGCCGGCCGATATTTTTTTGCCGAGAAAAAAGGAACCCAGGATCGGAAAAATTCATTTTTGAAGGCCTATGTCGGAAAAAAACGAGTTGAGCGGTATCGCCCGGCTTGACAGAAAGGCCGCTAATAATGTAAACTCAAGAGTCAATTTTTATCCGGTCCTATCGTCTAGAGGCCCAGGACGTGGCCCTCTCAAGGCCGAAACACGGGTTCGAATCCCGTTAGGACCGCCAATAAAATCAATGGGGGCAGGGAATTCCCTGACCCCTCTTTTTTTCTACCGTAGTAATTTTTCAGGGATTATGATTTCGAGGCCACCTTGCCCCCCGTTCTGATCCATGCATTTATACCGCCCCTAAGATCGACAGTATCGGCCAGGCCCCGGCTTACAAAGAGCTTGCGGGCCTTGACGCTCCTTATCCCGGAACCGCAGTACAGAACGACTTTGCATCCATCCGGCAGAGCCTTATGCAAATGTAAAGTGTTCAATGGTATTGAAATGCTTCCGGGTATGTGACAGCTTCTATGCTCATTGCTGGACCGGACGTCCACGAGCGAAATCTTTTCTTTTTTGTCTATTAGCGCCTTGAGTTCACCGGCGCTAATCCTGCCGGAATCGTCCCCAAGATCAAAGAAAGGAAACAACATTTTTATTGATGAAAATATATCCATCTGGCATCCGCTTCTTTCATTTGCCGATTACGTGCCTCGACGATAACGCTGTAGTCAGTTCGACGCCGCCCTTTCTTTCAGTACCTTGCCAACCTCTTCAATCAGGGCATTGACCGCATCTTCTTCCCTGACCTTCCTGACCGGCTTGCCTTTTACATAAATAAGGCCCACGCCATCCCCGCCGGCCAACCCGACGTCAGACCCTATGGCCTCCCCCGGCCCGTTAACGACACAGCCCATTATGGCGATATTAAGCGGTTCCTCTATGTGCGAAAGACGCTTTTCGACCTCAAGCGCGATCGAGACGCAATCAAGCTTTATCCTGCCGCAGGTCGGGCAGGATACAAGGTTTATTCCCCGTTTCCGCAGTTCCAGAGACTTGAGAATTTCCCATCCTACCCTCACCTCATCGACGGGGTCGCCGGTAAGCGAAACCCGTAACGTGTCCCCTATGCCTTCCGACAAAAGCACTCCGAGACCGACGGATGATTTTACCGTGCCCGAAAATAGCGTGCCGGCCTCAGTCACGCCGATATGAAAAGGATAATCAACCTTCTCCGAAAGGAGCCTGTAACTCTCTATCGTCATTCGCACGCTTGAAGCCTTGAGCGATACCTTGATATCCCTGAAGTCCATATCCTCAAGTATCATTATATGCCGCATTGCGCTCTCGACAAGCGCTTCAGCCCTGGGATGTCCATATCTTGAAAGAATGTCTTTTTCAAGGGAACCGGCATTTACGCCGATTCTTATGGGGACCTTTCTGTCTCTGGCCTCCTTGACGACAGCCTTTACGCGCTCGTTCGACCCGATGTTGCCCGGGTTAAGCCTCAAGCCGTCAACGCCCATATCGAGCGCCTTTAAAGCGAGTCTCCAATCAAAATGGATGTCGGCTATAATGGGGATCCCTATCTCCTTTTTGATTGGCTTAAGGGATTCGGCGGCCGCCATGTCAGGGACGGCGACCCTTACGATTTCGCATCCGGCTTTTTCAAGGGCCTTGATCTGGGAAACTGTGGCTTCTACGTTGGCCGTATCGGTGTTGGTCATCGACTGGACGCTTATAGGCGCCCCGCCTCCTACTTTGACGCCGCCTATCCTGAGTTCCCTTGTCTTTCTTCTCATCAGTGTCTGCCAATCGAATGGATTTTTGTGACTTCGTACATGAATCCGTCAACTTAAAAAATATACTATACTTCGACGATTTTTTCATCCTGATATTTCGTCTTACGCCTTCCGCTTGACCGGGTGTCAAAAAGGTTATAATCTAAAAGAATGCTTGTGGAACCCCTATGCGTGGTTTCTCCGGATGAGGCTTTCAAAAAGCTCAGGCATTTGCCGATGCCGTTCATATTCTCCGGCGGAAGGAATAACCATCAGAGAAGATATTCTTTTATGAGCGCAGACCCGTTCGCAACGGTCATGGCTGACCGTGGTGGAGTAACTATCGAAGCGCGCGGGGTAAGGCGGTTTATTCAAAAAGATCCGTTCGAGGCGTTATCCGAGATTATCGAAGAATTGCAAATCGACGGGCGCTCCTGCGACGGCCCTTTTCCGTTCAATTCAGGGGCTGCCGGTTATTTTTCCTATGACCTTAAAGACGTCATAGAGCCGGGCAGATTCAAAAAAAAGGCCGATTGGGCCGGCATGCCGCTGTGCGTCGTAGGATTCTACGACCCGCTATTCGTATATGATCATCATGAATTCAGGGGCTACATCGTCTCAGGCAGCAATGACGTCGAAAGATGCGAGCTTTTCAGGGACGCCATCGCGGGAGCGAAGAAGCCGGAAATCCCCGCCGAGTCTACGGCCTTTGAAAAAACCGGTTTATTCTACTCTACGCACACTAAAGACGAATACATCGCCGCCACCGTCAGGGCTCAGGAGTACATAGCCGCCGGAGATGTGTATCAGATTAACCTTTCCCAGAGACTTTCTATCCCGTTTGGAGGAGATGCGTTCTCGCTCCATTCAGGCCTTATGCGCTCCTCTCCCGCTCCGTTCAGCTCTTTCATGGACCTCGGTGAATTCCAAATAATATCGAATTCCCCTGAAAGGCTTCTTAAAGTAAGCGGAGGATATGCCGAAATATCGCCTATCAAAGGCACCAGGCCGAGAGGCGAAACTTCTGAAGACGACAAGCTGCTCGCGGACGGGCTCAAAAAAAGCTCAAAAGAGAATGCCGAGCATGTAATGATAGTGGATCTCATCAGAAATGACCTCGGAAGGATATCCGTTAAGGGAAGCGTAAACGTAACGGAATTTGGTACGATCGAGACTTTTCCCAATCTTCATCACATGGTCTCGACAATAAGGAGCAGGCTTAAACCGGGAGTCGGCCCGGTATCGGCCCTGAGAACAGTTTTCCCCGGCGGCTCGGTTACAGGCGCTCCGAAGATAAGAGCAATGGAAATAATTGATGAGCTCGAGCCTGCGCCGAGGTCGCTTTATACGGGCGGTATAGGCTGGATCGACTTTAGCGGCGAGATGGATATATCGATGGCAATAAGAACGGCGTTACTCAAGGACGGAAGCCTGCATCTCAACGTCGGGGGAGGCATTGTCGCTGATTCCGTCCCGGAGGAGGAATACGATGAGACGATACTCAAAGCCATGAGCTTCTTTAAAGTAATGGGCATCGTCCGGCAAGGACAGACCTGAAATGAAAACTGAAAAAGTATACTTAAACGGCAAGTTCGTGTCTGTTGAGAAGGCTGCCGTATCGGTCTTCGACAGGGGCCTCAACTATGGTGACGGGATTTTCGAGACCATGAAGTCGTTAAACGGCAAGGTCTTTTATCTCAAGGACCATCTAATAAGGCTTAAAACAGGCAGTAAGGCTATCGGCATCCCGCCGGCCGCGATAAGGGGCGTTGAAAAAGACCTTAAGAATGGCATGCTTGAAAATCTCCTCGGAATAAACGGACTTTCAAAGGGGTATGCTTATATAAAAGTCATGGTTACAAGGGGCACTGATCGCGGCGGCCATCTTCCAGCGAAAAAACCCACGCCGACCGTTATAGCCGTATGCAAAAGTCTCGACGTCCGCGCTGTCTCGAATCATAGTGAAAACGGCGTGCGCGTGACGCTGGCAAGAGGATACCGGCGCTGCTTGCCAGGCATCAAGACTTTGAACTTTCTTCCAAATATTCTCGGTAAGCGTCTCGCGGAGAAGCGCAATGCGTTTGAGGCAATATTTGTTGACGGGGATTCCAATCTGACCGAAGGCACCTCGACAAACCTCTTTATGATAGAAAGCGGGGGCATAAAAACCCCTCCGGCAGGGAAAAATTCATCGGAAGGAGTTCTTCCGGGCATAATGAGAAAAAATGTACTGAAGTTCGCCGGGAAAAAGGGCATTAATGTAGTAGAGGCTCCAATTCACATAACGGAGATACACAGCTGCGAAGAGGCGTTTCTCACCAACTCCATACTTGGCGTTATCCCCATAATACGATTCGACTCGGAGCCTGTCGGAAGCGGAAAACCCGGCGACATGACGCGCCTAATTCAAAGAGCCATATGCCGGGAAATTAGAAAATACGAGCAGGCACATTACGTTTTGTGACTTTCTTGGCAGG
>JAKAIQ010000088.1 GCA_021825035.1 Deltaproteobacteria bacterium
TGAGGGCTCGGGCACAGAGGGTGGGCCTGGCTGAAGAGTAATGCCTTCAGACGTAGCCGGGGTGCCATGCTCGTTTGTGCCGTCTTCGGGGTAAAACCTGGCCTTGACGGAGGCGGCAAAAGGGCCGGTCAAAAGTGTTCCATTATCGACTGTCGCGCGCCATTCAAACGCCATGGTCCCGCCGGTGTCCGCATCGGTCTCGTTGGAGAAGTTTGCCTGGGAACATATGAAGCCCGCGGGGCCGGTGCCGCATCCGGCGGCGGATTCGCCCCCGACGGATGTGTTCCATTTACCTGTGCCGCCGGGCGCTGAAAGCAGCGTGGGGCTGCCGACGATATCGGAGCTGTTCGGCACCACCTTGATCGCCACGTCATGGAGGTCGCCGGTGTTGCCGGCTCCGAAGCCATCGAATCCGCTGGTATCTATTGTGAGGAAAAGATCCAGCGTAGACGTAGTGGCGCCGACGACCAGATTCGAATACTGCAGCAGATAGGTGTTGCCCAGACAGCTTCCGCAATCCGGCCCTATCGGATCCGCAAATGCGGCGGGCAAATCGACCGACATTATCGCCAGCGCCGCAACAAAGCCCGCGAGAAGGACGCCAACCCCTATTTTCGTCACTCTCTTCATGGGTAACACCTCCTTATTTTTGGGACGTCATGTGTATTTTTTTATATGAAAATATTGTCTGAAGCTTTATTTTTGCAATATGCGTGCCAGTCTTTGCTACATTTGCCTTGCGCCGGACTTCATTCAAAAATCATTCGAATTTTCAAGAGCTTTTGAATCTATCACTTCCTTGACTATGGATGGATGTAAAGGCTCTCTAAAAAGATTCGTAAAATTAATGAACTCGCTTCCTTGGGCTTTTTTCATATATTCTTCGAATTTCGCCTTAAATTTCGAGATATTGCGCCATGCAGGCGTCCTGTAAAAATTCTGAACAGCCAATATCCGTTTCTTATGCCTTTAAACGCCCGGGTATCGGCAAAAAGAAGTATGCCAGACTCCTGCAACAAAGTCTCATGCCTTTACGATCTTAACGCTGTTTATGCCTGCCGTGGCATTACGCGTGTCCACCACGAGATGGCTGTTCTCTACTATCCATTTATAGTCATAGCACGAATGATCCGTGGCTATAAGGATGCAGTCGTATTTCTTGAGGCTCTCGGCGCCGATGGGCGTGGAACGCATCATGAAGCCTTTTCTGCGGCTCACGGCCTGCGGCACGTGCGGGTCGTTATACCGCACTTCAGCCCCCTTTTCCCTCAGGATCCTTATCAGCTCCATCGAAGGCGATTCCCTCATGTCGTCCACGTTCTTTTTGTAGGCGATGCCGAGGACCATGACGTTAGCCCCCCTTACGCTTTTTCCCCTGTCGTTGAGCGCCTCGACGACCTTCCCGACGACGTAGTACGGCATATTGGTGTTTATCTCGCCGGCGAGCTCTATGAACCGGGTTGAAAAATCATATTCGCGCGCCTTCCATGTGAGGTAGAACGGGTCTATCGGGATGCAGTGGCCACCGAGGCCCGGTCCGGGATAGAAGGCCTCGAAACCGAAAGGCTTGGTCTTTGCGGCCCCTATCACTTCCCAAACGTCGATCTTCATCCTGTCGCAGAGCATCTTCAATTCGTTAACGAGCGCGATATTGACGCTTCTATAGATATTTTCCAGAAGCTTCGTCATCTCCGCGGCTCTCGTAGATGAGACCGGGACGACGGCGTCTATTATCTTCGAGTAAAGGGCCGCGCCGAGTTCCGCACACCTTTTAGTGGTTCCGCCTACTATCTTGGGGGTAGTCCTCGTGGTGAAATTTTTTCTGCCGGGATCTTCCCTTTCCGGGGAAAAGACGAGGAAGAAGTCCCTTCCGACCCTCAGCCCGTTCCTGTTGAAAAGGGGAAGGAGTATCTCGTCCGTCGTGCCGGGATAGGTTGTGGATTCCAGAGATACGAGCTGACCCGGGCGCAGACTTTTGGCAATTTCTTTCGCCGTGCTCTCCACGTAGGCAAGGTCAGGCTCCCTTTTGTCCGTAAGAGGGGTCGGCACGCATATTATTATGACGTCGGCCTTTTTAATCTCGGACATGTCCGACGTCGCCGTGAACAGCCGGGGCTTGCTTTTCGCGAACTCCGCGATCTTTTCGGATGGTATGTGCTTTATGTAAGAGACGCCCCTGTTGAGGGATTTCACCTTGGCCGGGTCGACGTCGAAACCGAGGACGTTAAAGCCCTCTTCGCAGAATCTCAGGACTATCGGGAGTCCCACGTATCCGAGCCCTATTATGCCTATCCTTGCGCTCCTTGTTTCGATGAGCTTTGAAAGCCTGTGGTATTGCTGAGCCATTCGCTTACCCCTTTCAGACATGGTTGGTGGTTATGTTATATTTCTTGATGAGATGATGCAGGGTCGGCCTGGTAAGGCCGAGGTCCTCGGCCGCCCTCGTGATGTTGCCGTTGTTTTTCGATATGGCCTGCCTTATAAGCCTCATCTCGACCTCTTCGCGCGCCTCCTTGAGATCGAGGGACTGCGTCTTTCCGTGCGCCTCGAGACCGAGGGCTTCCGGGGTTATGACGCCTCCTTCGGTGAAGGTTATTGCCCGGCGTATCCTGTTTTCAAGCTCCCTTATGTTGCCCGGCCACCCGTAAGAGCATATCGCTTCCATGGCTTTATCGCTAAGGGCCTTGACCTTTCCGTTCGAGGAAAACTTCTCGACGAAGACCCTGGCGAGGAGCGCCATATCCTCGCCCCGGTCGCGGAGCGGCGGAAGTTCGATGGTCACCACGGCAAGCCTGTAGTAAAGGTCTTCCCTGAACCTTCCGTCAGCTATGAACTTCTTGATATCCCTGTTCGTCGCGGCCACGACCCTCAAGTCGATCTCGATGGTCTCCCTGCCTCCTATCCTTTCCATCCTGTGATCCTGCAGAAACCTGAGCAGCTTTACCTGGAGCTGAAGCGGAAGCTCCGCTATCTCGTCGAGGAAAAGCGTCCCTCCACTCGCAAGCTCGATCTTGCCGCTCCTCTGGATGTGCGCCCCTGTAAAAGCCCCTTTTTCGTGCCCGAAGAGCTCGCTTTCGAGGAGGTTTTCAGGTATGGCCCCGCAATTTATGGGTATGAACGGGCCGTTTTGCCGCAGGCTTCCGGCATGTATCGCGCGCGCTATCAGCTCCTTGCCGGTCCCGCTCTCCCCGGTGACGAGCACGGGCACGTCGGCGCTCGATACCTTCCTTACCCTGTTGAATATCTCCTGCATGGGTCCGCTCGCGCCTACCATGTCTCCGAATGCCCCGCGCTTAACCTTCCTTTGAAGCTCCCGGTACTCCGCCTCGAGCGAATGGACGTAATAGGCGCGCTTCAGGATCGGCTTCAGTTCGTTTATATCTATGGGCTTCGTGAAGAAATCATACGCTCCGAGAGCTATCGCCGTGAGGGCCGCGGACTTGTCGGGGTTGCCCGTCACGACTATCACCTTGACCGACGGGTCGGCCTTAAGCATCTCGCTCAAAAGGCGCAGCCCCTCGCTCGTGCCCTCGGGATTGGGAGGGAGTCCCAGGTCGAGGGTCGCCACTGGCGGACGCTCTTTTAAGATCATCTCGACGGCCTCCTGCCCGTCGCCGGTCAGCGCGACATCGTAGTCCTTCAGCAGCGCCCATTTCATCTGGGTTCTTATCGGCTCGTCGTCGTCTATTACGAGAAGTTTCGGCTTTTCCATGATGTTTCGGCAGGTTCTCCTTATTTATTAATTATAGCCGGATAATTTTCTTTTACGGAAAGATCCTCGCAAGCAGGCAACCGCAGTATGAAGGATGCGCCTTTTCCCTCCACGCTCTCCACCGAGATGCCGCCTCCATGCGCCTCCGCAACGGCCTTGCACTGGAAAAGACCTATGCCGAAGCCGTTTTTCTTCGTGGTCCTGAACGGTTGAAAAAGCGCGCTCTTTATATACTCTTTCGGTATCCCCGGCCCGTTGTCCGAGACTGCGATGTTAATGAAGCCGTCCTTCAGGGCGGCGGCGACCTTTATAGTCCCGTTTTCAGAAATGGCCTCATAGGCGTTGACCATTAGATTCAAGATTATCATCTCGACCGCCTCGCGGTCGATGCATACCGAGGACGCCTGGCAGAGCTCCGTCATTACGGTTATGTTCTTGTCTTTCGGGAGCGCGAGCTTCTTTAATACCAACCCCATGAACTCTCCGACGTCCGTCCACTCCTTTTTGAGTTCAAAGTCCTTCTTGATGTTCGAAAGCCTGCCGATGAGCTTTTTCATCCGGGCCACTGTCCCGTCGATGGTCTTTATGGCGTCCCGCTGAAACTCGAGGTTATCCATGTTGAATCTCGCGTTCTGGCTTATAAGCGACAGCGAATTAGTAAGGTTCTTGAGATCGTGCATTACGAAATACGACATCTTGCTGAAGGCCTCGACCTCCCTTGCGGCCAATATCTCCGTCGTAAGGGTGATGTTTTTTATCTGCACGGCGGCCTGGGTGGTGACGGCCTTCAGGAATTCCAGGTCATCCTCTATGTAAGGTTCGCCTGTGTGGTCAGGACCGAGCATGACGAATCCGACGGCCTCGTTTGCCGCCGTAAGGGGCGAGCACAGCTCCGCTTCCAGTTCGTCGAAGACGGCCTTGATCGAAAAGCCTCCCGGGCTTATATCCGCGGCCTCGACAGCGGTGAGCGGCGACGGATTGTTCATTATATGCCAGGCAAGGGGATGGTCGCGGGGCACGAGACCCAGCTCGCCCGGGGCGCCATCCGAC
Source organism: Deltaproteobacteria bacterium (assembly GCA_021825035.1). Lineage (GTDB taxonomy): Bacteria > Desulfobacterota > GWC2-55-46 > GWC2-55-46 > GWC2-55-46 > JAKAIQ01. The sequence goes on from JAKAIQ010000088.1 coordinate 4,763, forward strand.
GCGAAACTCTGGGTATACGCGTCGTAAAGCCAGAGCCGGACCGACTCCGCGCCCATTGTCCCGGAGATCATCTCCTTTAGCGTGGAGGCTATCTCCTCGACCGAGGTCTTCGTGCTTATCTTCTCGATGGTCTCCATCCACTTGTCCCGGAACTCGTATTTATGGCTGTAAAAATGCCTGCTTATGAAAAGCTGCGCCCTTCGTCTGACCGAGTCCGCGAAAAGAAGTATCACGAGAGCGAGTATCGAGACGAACGCGAAGATGGTGGTAAGGAAGAAATCAAACGGTATCTTGAAATACCGGATGCCGTAGGTGCTGGCGCCGATAACGACAAGGTAGGCTCCGACCACCAAAACCGTAAGGGAGTTGTATATTACATGCCTGGATACGAATATATCTACGTGGAGAAGCCTGTTTTTTGCTATGAAAACGGCCATCATCGCCGTCGAGATGATTATGATCGAAGAGACGAGCGGCACCGAGCCGTAATTGAGGGACGAGTAAAGGAGCGCCTCGCTCGATAGATATATGAAGTACCCGAGGATCGAACCTACACCCAATATCACGTATTTTATGCGCCATCTTTGAGACCCGGATGAAGAACGCAGCGTGTTTTCGAGGTGCATAAGATTGACGACAAGGCCTATCAGGAGATACATGTAGAAATAGCGGCCTGTTCTGCCAAGTATAAGGAGGGGAGGATGGCTGTTGAACAGGCTTATTCCACTGAAGCCCCACATCGAGATAAAATCGGTAGCCGCCGTCAAAAAGATGAAAAAGGCGGACATCGCGCCGAAGCATACCAGGGCAGGCGCCCATCTCGATAGGATCTCCCTGTAATTGGCCCTCGCGAACACCAGACAGAAGAGAAGCCATGCGGCGGGAAGCGCAGCCTCGCCGGAGAACATTATTCTCATCCCCGGACGGGCGAACGACGGATGGTTCGTCGAGATGAGGAGCATGGCGCTCCCGGCCTCGAATACGGCAAGGCTCGCCATGCCCGCCGCGAACCCTATGTTGGAGAGGTGTTTGGGGTTGCGCGAAAGCGTGAAAAGGCCGAGGCCTACGCAAAGCGCCGCGCCAAGAACGGGCAGTATTATGAAATAATTGTCGATCATCCTTCCTTGCAAAATCCGGCGCGGCGGGAGACCTTTTCAGCCTCGTCGAACTTCCCGGCATCGATCGTCGATTCGGGGACGATCCCCTTGAGCATCCGCACGACGCCCGCAGCGTCGTTCCTGGCGGCGCTTTCTCTCAGCCGGTCTATCTTCCCGAGGAGGGAGCTCCTGTTCGCGCCGTTCTGCCTGAGCATGGTAATCTTCCTGTTGTCCGTCGGCGCTATCCCCTCCCCCTGCCAGTAAAGCTCCTCGTGCAGCTTCTCCCCCGGACGGAGCCCCGTAAAGACGATGTCGATGTCCTTGCCGGGCTCGAGGCCGGAGAGCTTTATCAGCTCCCCGGCGAGTTCCGCTATCCTTATCGGCTCGCCCATGTCCAGAAGGAATATCTCTCCGCCGGAACCCATGGTTCCAGCCGTCAGCACAAGCTGCACGGCCTCCGGAATGGACATGAAGTACCGCGTTATTTCCGGGTGCGTTACCGTTATGGGGCCGCCCTCGGCTATCTGTCTCTTGAAGATAGGTATGACGCTCCCGTTGCTGCCGATGACGTTCCCGAAGCGGACGGCGATAAATGCCGTCACGTCGCCGTTAAGGGCCTGGACGGTAAGCTCGGCAATGCGCTTGGTCGTACCCATGATGTTCGACGGGTTGACGGCTTTGTCCGTGGAGATGAGCACGAATTTCCGCACGCCGTTCTCGATGGACAGCCTCGCTGCGTTGAGCGTGCCGAGGACATTGTTGCGCACTGCCTCTATCGGCTCCAGCTCCATGAGCGGCACGTGCTTGTAGGCGGCGGCGTGGTATACGAGCTCTATCCCGTTCTCCCTCATCACCCGCGAAAGCTTTTCGGGGTCGAGTATGTCGCCGACCACCGGCAGAACGGCCTGGCCCGGGAATTCCTTTCTGAGCTCGATCTCGAGCTCGTACATGCTGTTCTCATAGCGTTCATAGAGGACGAGAATCCTCGGGCCGAACTGGCAGACCTGCCTGCACAGCTCCGACCCTATCGACCCGCCCGCGCCGGTGACGAGCACGCCCTTGCCCTTGATCTCCTCTTCGAGGAGCGATCTATCCCGCTCCCTCGAGAACTTTATGGCGCGCCTTCCAAGGAGCGCCTCGTACGAAACATCCTTCAACTGGCCCGTCAGGCCGCCGTTCTGTATGAGCTTCCCTATGCTCGGCATTACCTGAGTTTTAAGCTGCGCCCTCCCCGCTATCTCGCTTATGCGTACGATATTCTTATGTCCGGAAGACGGTATGGCGACGATCAGCTCGTCAACCGCATATTTTCTGGCGACCTCCGGGATGTCATCCGACCTTCCAAGCACCGGCACGCCCTGGATTGTCGTGCCCTGTTTGTACGGGTCGTCATCGACGAACCCGATGGGATGGATGCCGAGATGCTTGTTGTAACGTATCTCGTTGAGCATTAGCACCCCGGCCTTTCCGGCCCCGGCTATAAGTATATGCCTCTTCACCTTGGCGGACACGGAAGACCTGTACTCGCGGGCGTAGCGTACCAGGAGCTTGGTGCCGGATATGAACCCGAGGCTCAGAAGCGCCTCGAGAAGGAATACGGATCGAGGGAAGTCCTCGAGCCTGCCCATGAAGACCATCAACGCCAGAAACAGGGCCGAACCGAGGACTACTGCCTTGAGGCTGTCCATGAGGTCCTTCAGGTAGGCGAACCGCCACGAGGCGGAAAAGGTCCTGTAATAGACGTAGCCCGTCATCCTTGCGAGCGCTATGAGCGGCAGCGTCCGGTAAAAGACCGGCATGTACCTCGACGGCAGACTGAAGTCGAAACGGATAAAGAACGCGCACGCGTAGGCGAGCACCGCGGAAAAGAGATGGAAGCCTATCTTTATGGCCGTCTTGTAACGCAGAAGGTAGCTGTCGAACAAATTGTCTATCAGTCCCTTTGGCATTGTATTTTTCCGCCTCTGTTTGTGTGTTTACCCGCGGCAAGCCGCATGGAAGTCAAAAGAATCCGTAAAAGGCCGCGCCTCAAGCGGCGTAGGGCCAACCCGATGGATTAGAATTTTATCCTTAAAATGGCCAGTCCCCTGGCGAACCCGAAAATAAGGTACAGAAGGGCGTAATGAAAAAGCCCTCCCCACTTCCGGCACCTTTTCGCGGTGCTTACGGCCAGATATGCCGGCAGACCCACCAACATGGACGCGGGTATCAAAAGCACCGGATACCCTCTGCGTAACGCGAGCACGCCCGCAAGCGCCAGCAAAAAAGCAAGCATGTTGGCGAGGAAAAAAACCGAAAAGACGGTTATCTTGGTGTTCATCCTCCCTTTATGCCTGA
>JAKAIQ010000089.1 GCA_021825035.1 Deltaproteobacteria bacterium
GCCCACGCGCGCTTCTCCATGCGAAGGGATGTCGTATATCCCCGAAAGGGAGAGAAGCCCGAGGCGGGCTTCGGCGGCGGAGATTATGTCAAGGTATTCTTTTTTGGGGTCCATTTAAGAATATCCTTTAAAACTATTTTGTATCTCTGCGGCTCCGTTAAATGCCCTTCGTGGGTTCAGGGTTATACCCTGAACTTGATATTTAATACCCGCAAAAGACGCGCGGTCTGCCGATGACCATAATGAACTTTCGGGTTCAGGTTGCAAACCTGACAGCTAAAGAAATCCTTTATGTTTTTAAAAAAATCCCATGGGCCAGGGGTGAACAGCGCATAAGGCTGAGCGGGTTCGCGCCGCCGGGGCAGAAAGCCGCGAGCGGTATCGTGCGAGCGGCCTAAGTGGCGGAGCGAACGGGGAAGGGGGCGAGAAGCGCAGTGAACCCCTGGCCCGAAGCGCGCGGCAGCGCGCAAAAAACTCTACGGCATGGCGTTGAAGTAGTGCAGTAAGATAGAGCATTTGCGGGTTAGGATTTGCACTTGAACCCGAAAGTTTTTTCGCAGGCTCAGGTTGCAAATCCGAAGATGCCGCGCCTCTCTTATACTACCACTATCTAAACGCATTTTCAGCTACGATCATATCAAAACATTTTCGTGGGTTCAGGTTGGCAAACCTGAAGCGCGCAACCTCCGCAACTCTTCAGTGTGTTTTTCTCGCCGCGCGATGCGGGAAAAACAGGATACAGCCCATGATGAAGACGATCAGCGCGGCGGAGGCTGAATAGCGGCTCAATGCCAGCCCCCCGGCGTTGAGCGGCTTGTCGAGAAGATCGCCCACGACCGCGCCGAGGGGCCTTGTCAGGATGAACGCCGCCCAGAAGAGGACGGTGCGCGACACGTTCGACAGATAGTAGAGCGCGACGGCGATCGCCAGCAATGCGGCGAAGACCATGGCTCCGCCGCCGTAGCCGAGGCCCGCCGAGTCGGCGGTCCAGTCTCCGAGCGCGGTGCCGAGGGTCTGTGAAAACATGATCGTGACCCAGTAAAACGTCTCCGATCTGGAATCGCCGACCGTATCCACGGAGACGGAGCCGAGGGTGCGATGCCAGACCCAGAGGGAGCAGATAAGCAGGACGAAGAGCAACGAGGACCCGCCCGCGTAACCGATGCCGAGGGAGCGGTCGGCGAAATCGGCCAGGGTCGTCCCGACGGTGGTCGTGGCGATAATCGTGAACCAATAAATGACGGGGTGAAAACGGGGGGCCTTTATCTGGATGACGGCCGCGGCCAGGAATAGCGCCGCGAAGATCGCCGTGCCGGCGAGATAGCCCATATTGAGCGACATCGTGACCGCGTCGCCCCCGGTCTCTCCGAGGGTGGTCGCCGCGACCTTGATAATCCAGAAGAGAAGCGTCAACTCCGGGACTTTGCTCAACCCGCTTTCGATCCTGCCTTCCATTGTTCTCCTTCCCTGCGTCCGGGCCGCGCCATAAACTCGCGCCGCCCTCCGGCCGCACCTTCAAATTATACCCGTTTTCAAACCCCTTTACAATCTTTAGCGGGTTCAGGGTTGCACCCTGAACTTGATATTTAATACCCGCAAAAGACGCGCGTTCCGCCAGTGACCATAATGAACTTTCGGGTTCACGTTGCGCACCTGACAGCTAAAGGAATCCTTTATGTTTTTAAAAAAATCCCATGGGCCAGGGGTGAACGGCGCATAAGGCTGAGCGGGTTCGCGGAGCCGAGGCGGAAAGCCGCGAGCGGCATCGTGCGAGCGGCCTGAGTGGCGGAGCGAACGGGGAAGGGGTAGAAAGGCGCGGTGAACCCCCTGGCCCGAAGCGCGCGGCGGCGCGCAAAAAACTCTACGGCAGGGCGTTGAAGTAGCGCAGCAAGGTAGAGCATTGGCGCGTTCGGATTTGCACTTGAACCCGAAAGTTTTTTCGCAGGTTCAGGTTGCAAATCCGAAGATGCCGCGCTTCTCTTATACTACCGCTATCCAAGCGCATTTTCAGCTACGATCATCTCAAACCCCTTTACAATTCCGGCTTCATCGGATAGCATATTATCATATGTTTTTTGTGATAATCCTTTCTTTCGTCTTCATCCTTGCGCTTCCGCACGCCGCCCTTGCCTGGGGCCCGGCCACCCACCTTGAGATAGCCTCGGCGGTGTTGAACGACACGGCGGCCTTCACGCTCCCGCTGAGGGCGCTCCTCGAGAACTTCCCCTACGACTTTCTTTACGGCAACATAAGCGCCGACATAGTGGTGGGCAAAAACCTCGTCGAGGAGCTTAAGCACTGCCACAACTGGAAGACCGGCTTCAAGCTCCTTCGCAAGGCCGGGAACGGCCCTCAGAAGGCGTTCGCCTACGGCTACATGAGCCACCTCGCGGCGGACACCGTCGCGCACAACCGGTTCATACCGGAGATGATGATACGCTCCTTCTCGACGAATATCCTCCGCCACATCTACTGGGAATTGAGGTTCGACGCCTTTGCCGACAAAAAGACCTGGCAGATGCCCAGGAGGATACTGGACAGGATAGACCCGGAAAACGACCTCCTCCTCGACTCGATCATCGAGGACAGCCCGCTTTCCTTCAAGACCAACAAGAGGATATTCTCAGGGATACACAGCATCCAGAGCTTCGAGCACTGGCACACGATGCTCCTGCTCATTTCGGCGACGTCGAAGTGGACGCTCGAACGCGAGGACAGGGAAAAATATTTCAACGCCTCCCTCGACGCGGTAAAAGACTTTCTTTTATTCCAGCACGACGCGGCCTGCATCAAAAATGACCCGACCGGCAGGCACAGCCTCAACGCCGCTTCTCACATAAGAAGGAAGCTCAAATCCATCCGCAGGCAGGGCAGGGATTGGGAAGAGGCCCTCGACAACGCATTGAGGTGGGTCGGCTCGCCGAAGGCGTGATGGGGAATATCCGTCCGGGGATTTTCAGCGCCCCGTGCCTTTTGCGCCAAGCCGCTGGTTCACGTAAAGACGATGTGTCGTATTCCATGGGTTGACGCCGCAAGCCCCGTTATGGACACGGCGGCCAAGCAAAGGCAGGATCACGCGGTCTTCATCCTCACCACGTTATCTAATATCCTCTCGGCTATCTCGTCTTTCGGCAGGGCCGGAAGGGTCTCGGTCTCGTTTTCCCTGTCGATGAACGTGACCTGATTGAGTTCGCTGTCGAGCCCTGCGGGGCTGTTCGCAACGACGAGGTCGAGGTTTTTCTCCCTCAATTTCCGCCTCGCGTTCTCCTCGAGATTTTCCGTCTCAAGCGCGAAGCCGACGAGGAATTGGTCTTTTTTCAGCCTGCCCATGTACCTTAGGACATCCTGCGTCCTTTCAAGCTCGATCGTCAGGGCCTCGGCCTCTTTCTTCACCTTCGCCGGGTAGCTCTTTACGGGCCTGTAGTCGGCCACGGCCGCGGCCATTATTACGACGGTCGACTGGGGATAGTAGGTTACGCACGCGTCATGCATCTCCTGCGCGCTCGCGACCCGCACGAAGGTGATATTGCCGGAAGGCCTCGGCAGATGCGTCGGGCCGCTTATCAGGACGACCTCGGCCCCCCTCCTCCTCGCGGCCCTGGCGAGCGCGTAGCCCATCCTGCCGGACGACGCGTTGGAGACGTACCTTACCGGGTCTATGGCCTCGCGCGTCGGCCCCGCGGTGACGAGCACCTTCTCGCCCTTCAAATCTTTTTTTCTCAGCGCCTCTTCGGCGGCTTCCATTATGTCCTCGACCGGAGAAAGCCTTCCGAGGCCTTCGTAGCCGCAGGCAAGCTCCCCTTCCGCCGGGCCCACGAAATGGTATCCGAGGGTTTTCAGTTTTTCGACGTTGCCTCGCACGATGGGATTTTCCCACATATGGCAGTTCATCGAAGGCGCGAAAAGAACGGGCGCGGTCGCGGCCGCTATCACGGTGGAGACGAGGTCGTCGCATATGCCTGAGGCGGCCTTGCCGATGATGTCGGCGGTCGCCGGGGCCACGATGATAAGGTCAGCCGTCTGCGCGAGGTCGATGTGGCTTATCCTCCCTTCCCCCGCAATCTCGAAAAGGCCCGTCCGCGCCCGGTTTTTGGCGAGGGTCGAAAGGCTCAGGGCGGAGATGAACTCGCCGGCGGATTCCGTCATGACGGGCAAAACCGTCGCCTCGGCCTTTACGAGGAGCCTCGCAAGCTCGAGCGCCTTGTAGGCCGATATCGCGCCCGTCACGCACAGAACTATCTTCTTGTCCTTTATGACCAACTCAGTCCCTCGCCTCCTTCATCCCCGCCACGAACGGGTTCGACTCCTTCTCTTCCCCTATCGTCGAGCGCGGCCCGTGGCCCGGCAACACCGCGATATCGTCGCCGAGGGGCAATATCTTTTTCGTTATCGAATCCATGAGAGCCTCGTGCGAGCCGCCGGGAAAATCCGTCCTGCCGACGGACCCCGAAAAGATGGTGTCGCCCGTGAAAAGGAGCTTCTCTTTCCTGGCGTAGAGGCAGACGCCGCCGGCCGTATGGCCCGGCGTATGGATGACCTCGATCGTAAGCCCGCCCGCCTTCAGCCGCTCTCCCCCTTCGAGGAGCATGTCCGGCGCGGGCTGCCTCGGCGTCTTTACCCCGAAAAACACCCCGTGCTCGTGCGCGTCCTGAAGCAGTCCCGCGTCATCCCTGTGAATGGCCAGCGGCGCGGACAACGCGGCCTTCAGCTCCCCGTCCGCCCCGACGTGGTCGAAGTGCCCGTGGGTGTTCACGATGTATCTGACTTTGAGCCCTTCCCTTTTCACGGCCCCGGTTATCACTCCGGCATCGCCGCCGGGGTCGATTATGAAGGCCTCCCGCGTCGCGGTGTCCCAGATTATGTAGCAGTTTACCTCAAGAGGCCCCACGGTTATGGTGAGCATCTTCTTCCCTTCCGCCTTTCGGCATTCAAATCATTCCGCGCGGCCTGGGTCTCGACGCGCGCCATCCGGCCGCATCCATGCCCCAGGTTCACGTCTGCCACGTCTTTATCTTTTCCGAGTATTTGTCGATCAGGGCCTTTGTGGCGGCCTCAGTGGACGCCTCCGCGACAAGGTGGAAATACGGCTGATCCTGGCTCGGATAGGCGGCGACCCAGTCGTCGCCGAAGCTTATCTTTATCCCGTCGATGAGGACGGTATCCTTCCCTGTCGAGTCCTCGGCGAGGCGCCTCATTATCATGCCCTTCTGCTCGAAGGAGCACGGGACCTTGCCGGAGAGCATCACGCTCGGCGGGATTTCCCTTATGAGCCTGTGGAACCGCGCGCCCTGCGCGGAGAGCATCTCGAGGATCTTCGCTATGGCGTACATGCCGTCGAAGCTCGGCTGGAACTCCGGGAATATGAAGCCTCCGGTCGGCTCCCCGACAAATAACGTGTCTTCGCTCATGGCCGCCTCCATAAGCCCCCTCGCCGTGGTCCTTGTCCTTGCCACCGAAAACCCGTATATCCCGGCCAGGCTGTCTATCGCCCGCGACGCGGTCACCGGAACGGCGATCACGCCCCTGCGGCCCGCGTCTTTATAGCACTTCATGGCAAGCAGCGCCACTATGCTCAGGGCCGTATCCCCGTCAAGGGCCTCGCCCGTCTCGTCGAAAAGGAATATCTTCTCGCCCCCGGAATCGAGGTAGAATCCCATGTCGGCCTTCAGGCTTCGCACGATCGACGAGACCTGGCCTATCGCCTTGCCGAATTCCTCGGCGGTCTTCGTCGTCTTCCCGCCGCCGGTCGTGGCGTTGAGGGCGATGACGTCGCAGTTGAGCCTGCCGAGTATCTCCGGGAATATGCGCGACGGGCTCCCGTGGGAATAATCGAGCACCATCTTGAAGGAGGCCTTTTTAATCGTCTCCTCGTCTATCTTCGACATGAAGCCGTCCCTGTAGTATTCGAAGCCGTGTATCGGGAATATCATCTCGCCGGTCTCTTCTATCGGCACCCTCTCGAAGTCCTCCCTGAAGAAGAGCTTCTCTATCGTCTTTTCATAGGACGGATGGAGGTCGAGCCCCCTGTTGTCGAAGAACTTGAGGTCGATGAGAAGCGGATCGAAGGGAGAGCGCCTGGTGTGCACGCCCCCGACCTCGTTCCCGCCCCTGGCGAGGAACCTGCATACCGGCATGGGCGTATCTCCGTAGTCGTGCACGTTCACGCCGGTAGAAAGTATGCCGGTCATGATCGCCCTGTTTATCATCCTCGACGTCTTGTGGGCGTCCCTGCTCGTCGAGACGAAGGAGCCTTTCTTCAGGGACGCGCCGTAGGCCGCGCCCACCCTGGCCGCGAACTCCGGGGACAGCTCGATGTTGGCGAGGCCGGTCACGCCGTAAGCGGCGAATATGCGGCTGCTCCACTTCTCCCCCCAGATGAGGCTCGACGCGAGCACCGCCTCGTCTTCGACGGTCTTCCTGGGCCATACCTTGACGCTGGCCTTGACCGTGGCGTTCCTTCCGATGCGGCAGTGGTCGCTCACGACCACGCCCTCCGCGAGATGCGCCCCTTCGTTTATCTCCGTGGAGCTCGCGATGACGTTTTCCTGGAGAAGCGCGCCGGAGGCTATCCTTACGTTGTCCCAGATGACGGAATCTATGACGACGGCCCCTTCCTCGATGACGGTGTCCGGGCCTATTATCGAGTTCAATATCCTCGTGTCGGCCCCTATCCTGCAGTTCTCGCCTATCACGCTCTTGCCTTCGAGCCTGGATGTGAAATCGATCCTCGACCCCCTGCCCACCCATATCCCCTTATCGGGCATCTCCTCACCCGGTATCCGCACGCTCACCTTCCCCTGGATTATGTCCATGTTGGCGGCCCGGTATTCTTCGAGGCTTCCGACGTCCTTCCAGTAGCCTTCGGCTATGTAGCCGTATATCGGCTTTCTGTTCTCGAGGAGGATCGGAAAGAGGTCCTTGCTGAAGTCGAACTCCCTGTCCGCGGGCATGAAGGAAAGCGCCTCCTTTTCGAGTATGTATATGCCGGTATTGATGGTGTCGCTGAAGACCTCCCCCCAGCTCGGCTTCTCAAGGAACCTTATTATCCTTCCGGACTCGTCAGTTATCACTATCCCGAAAGGGAGCGGGTTCTCCACCCTCGTGAGGACTATGGTGGCAAGGGCCTTTCTTTCCTTATGGAACTCCACGGCCGCGCGGAGATCGATGTCGGTAAGGACGTCCCCGCTCAGCACGAGGGTCGTGCCTATCTCTTTCCATGTCCGCATGGCCGCGGCCACGCTCCCGGCTGTGCCGAGGTCGGCGTTGGGGGTGATATAGCTCATCTTGACGCCGAAGGCGCTCCCGTCGCCGAGATGGTTCGAGATGAGTTCTGGCTGGAAGTAGAGAAGGGCCGTAAGGTCGGTTATGGAATGTTTTTTCAATAATTCGATTATGTGCTCGATGATGGGCCTGTTTGCCATCGGGACCATCGGCTTCGGCAAATTATTGGTGAGCGGCCGGAGCCTCGTGCCGAAACCCCCCGCCATGATGACGCTTTTCACTTGAAAGGCCTCCTGATAGTTGTGAAACCCCCCGGCAACCGCGGATATTAACGACTCCGCCATGAAAAATAAATAATAAAAATGACAAGAAGATTTTACCGGCAAGGCGAGCGCCGGGAAGTCCCTAAAATCCCTTCAAAAATCAGGCTCCCGGACTATCAGATTCTATCAGCAAACCCATGAGCCGTCAAGAAAAGAGGGCATTTCACGCCCGGTCTTTCGGTCTTAACGCATCGATTCATTCAAATATCGGCCATCGGCGAAGGGTTGGTTCAACGGCAGACAGCCCCGGCCCGTCGGCTCGACGCGCCCTGCCTTTTAATCTTCCGCGCGATGCGGCTTCATTTAATCTCTATTGACTTCAAGCGGCTTGTTATGCTAAAAAATCAAGTCGAGCCAAAACAACGGAACTCCCTGATATACTTTCGTATGTCTCATTTTTCCGTCCGGGCCTTGTCCCGGAAAGGGAGCGCCGTCAATGAAAAAAAATGGCGGAACGCGGATAAAAAACGGAGGCGGCGGCGAAGGCAAGGACGGCGGCATTCTCAGGGGGCTGGCCGCGCTGACGACCATAGGCGTTACAGATCGGA
>JAKAIQ010000090.1 GCA_021825035.1 Deltaproteobacteria bacterium
ACAGGTTACTGGAAAGCTTCCCTACCATATACAGGAAACCTGTACATCCGCAGCTTCGGTAGCAGGCTTGAGCCCCGGTACATTTTCGGCGCGGAACCACTAGACCAGTGAGCTATTACGCTTTCTTTAAAGGATGGCTGCTTCTAAGCCAACCTCCTGGGTGTCTATGTAGTTCCACATCCTTTCCCACTTAGCCCACTTTAGGGACCTTAGCTGGCGGTCTGGGTTGTTCCCCTCTCGACCATGGAGCTTATCCCCCACAGACTGACTCCCGCGATAGAAGTTGCCGGTATTCGGAGTTTAATTGGGTTTGGTACCCTTGGAAGGGCCCTAGCCCATTTAGTGCTCTACCTCCGGCACTTAATTCACGAGGCTATACCTAAATATATTTCGGGAAGAACCAGCTATCACCAGTTTTGATTAGCCTTTCACCCCTACCCACAGCTCATCCGAGCTTTTTGCAACAAACACCGGTTCGGGCCTCCAGGCCGTGTTACCGACCTTTCACCCTGGCCATGGGTAGATCAACTGGCTTCGGGTCTACTATACGCGACTTAACGCCCTATTAAGACTCGCTTTCGCTACGGCTCCGCTTAAAAGCTTAACCTTGCCACGTACAGTAACTCGCTGAGTCATTATGCAAAAGGCACGCCCTCAGACATTCCCCTTGCGGGGCATAGTCCTCGGACTGTTTGTAAGCATACGGTTTCAGGTTCTATTTCACTCCCCTCTCGGGGTTCTTTTCGCCTTTCCCTCACGGTACTGGTGCACTATCGGTCGTCAGGTAGTATTTAGCCTTGGATAATGGTCTACCCAGATTCCCACGGGATTTCACGTGTCCCGCGGTACTTGGGATACCTCTAGGGCAATTTGGAATTTCGCGTACGGGGCTATCACCCACTATGGCAGGCCTTTCCAGACCCTTCCGCTATTCCGCGTCATCCCATATCGAGGTCCCGCAACCCCCTGATAAATCGCTTCCTCAGGGTTTAGGCTCTTCCCTTTTCGCTCGCCACTACTAGGGGAATCTCAATTGATTTCTCTTCCTGAGGGTACTGAGATGTTTCACTTCCCCTCGTTCGCCTCCTAAGCCTATTTATTCAGCATAGGATATTCCGAGATTAATCGGAACAGGTTTCCCCATTCGGAAATCCCCGGATCAAAGCCTGTTTGCGGCTCCCCGAGGCTTATCGCAGCTTACCACGTCCTTCATCGCCTCCTGACGCCAAGGCATCCACCGTATGCCCTTAGTAGCTTGACCACTAATACTTATTGCGCTCGATTACTGATTCTCAGCGTCTTGAACTTACTCTATTCAATTGTCAAAGAGCAAAAAAACAAAGTCTATTTTAAAAATACTCTAAAATCTTTTGGTGGAGGTAAGCGGGATCGAACCGCTGACCTTCTGGTTGCAAACCAGACGCTCTCCCAACTGAGCTATACCCCCTTACGATCGATCTCGCGTGAACACTAAATGCGGTGAGCAGGTCCTTTTGTTTCAACCCGACTCCGACTCGCCCGGGGTATATTTATCTGGTGGGCCTGGAAAGATTTGAACTTTCGACCCCACGCTTATCAAGCGTGTGCTCTAACCAGCTGAGCTACAGGCCCTCTCGGGCAACTCTCTCGGGTAGGGCCTAATCCTTTTGCCGAATCTCCGATCAGGGGCCTTACCCAAAGGCCGCCGCCAATAGGCCCGTAAAACTCAGATAAGAATCATCTGCTCTTCAAAAACTAAATAGCAAGCCGTCTGAGCTGTCAATCTTTTTTAACCGTGATTTCTTTCAAGGATATAGCCCGTGTTCAGCTCAGGAGCTGAACACGGACCGGTTCTCCATAGAAAGGAGGTGATCCAGCCGCAGGTTCCCCTACGGCTACCTTGTTACGACTTCACCCCAATCACCTGTCATACCTTAGACAGCTGCCTCCCTTGCGGGTTAGCTTACCGGCTTCTGGTATAACAAGCTTTCGTGGTGTGACGGGCGGTGTGTACAAGGCCCGGGAACGTATTCACCGCGTCGTGCTGATACGCGATTACTAGCGATTCCAAGTTCATGCAGTCGAGTTGCAGACTGCAATCCCAACTGGGGACGGCTTTATGGGATTAGCTTCACCTCGCGGCTTTGCGACCCTTTGTACCGTCCATTGTAGCACGTGTGTAGCCCTGGGCATAAAGGCCATGATGACTTGACGTCATCCCCGCCTTCCTCCGGATTAACGCCGGCAGTTCTCTTAGAGTGCCCGGCATGACCCGATGGCAACTAAGAGTAAGGGTTGCGCTCGTTGCGGGACTTAACCCAACACCTCACGGCACGAGCTGACGACAGCCATGCAGCACCTGTCTCGGAGCTCCCTTGCGGGCACCCTCCTGTTTCCAGGAGGTTCTCCGGATGTCAAGCCCAGGTAAGGTTCTTCGCGTTGCGTCGAATTAAACCACATGCTCCACCGCTTGTGCGGGCCCCCGTCAATTCCTTTGAGTTTCAACCTTGCGGCCGTACTTCCCAGGTGGGGCACTTAATGCGTTAGCTTCGGCACGAAGGCTTTAACAGCCCTCACACCTAGTACCCATCGTTTAGGGCGTGGACTACCAGGGTATCTAATCCTGTTTGCTACCCACGCTTTCGCGCCTCAGTGTCAGTATCGGTCCAGGAAGCCGCCTTCGCCACCGGTGTTCCTCCTGATATCTACGCATTTCACCGCTACACCAGGAATTCCACTTCCCTCTCCCGTACTCAAGCTCTACAGTATCACAGGCAATTCCTCGGTTAAGCCGAGGGCTTTCACCCGTGACTTACAGAGCCACCTACGCGCCCTTTACACCCAATAATTCCGAGCAACGCTTGCATCCTACGTATTACCGCGGCTGCTGGCACGTAGTTAGCCGATGCTTCCTTAGAGGGTACCGTCAATACCGATGGATATTAGCCACCGATAGTTTCTTCCCCTCCGACAGAGGTTTACGACCCGAAGGCCTTCTTCCCTCACGCGGCGTCGCTGCGTCAGGCTTTCGCCCATTGCGCAAAATTCCCCACTGCTGCCTCCCGTAGGAGTCTGGCCCGTGTTTCAGTGCCAGTGTGGCTGATCGTCCTCTCAGACCAGCTACCCGTCTTAGCCTTGGTGAGCCGTTACCTCACCAACAAGCTGATGGGACGCGGGCTCATCCCCAAGCGAAAGATCCCGAAGGATCCCCTCCCTTTAACCGCAGGATTTGCATCCCGTGGTCTAATCCGGTATTAGCCCGCCTTTCAGCGGGTTATCCCGGTCTTGGGGGTAGATTACCCACGCGTTACTCACCCGTGCGCCGCTCTACTCATGGAGTTGCCCCCACTTTCTCGCACGACTTGCATGTGTTAGGCACGCCGCTAGCGTTCGCTCTGAGCCAGGATCAAACTCTCCAATTAAAACTACATGTTGTAAAGGTTTTTAAAAATTGACAGGTTTGACTGTGCTTGCTATTTAGTTTTCAAAGAGCAGAATTTATTCGCCACACAGGCTCCCTATTTACTATCTTATCACCTGACGTAACAAGTGTCAATGCGATACAAGGAGCGAGCCGAACCGCAGCGAGATTTATGATTATATATTAACCAAAAACAATGTCAAGAGAAAAATCATCAAAAAAAAACATTTTTATCTGAAATCCAAATTTTCAGGAAAAAACCACCTTTTTAAAGAATCTCTTGCCGACTTGAATAAGGGCATTCTTATTGGTCGGAACTTCCGCCTTTGAGTCAGTCACCTTCCGACCGTCAAGCCTGACCCCGCCCTGAGATATCAACCTCATGGCCTCTGATGTGCTCTTAGCAAGCCCCGCCATGACGATGACCTTCGGAAGCCGCATCCTTTCTCCCTCGGCTGGTATGCATAGTTCTTCTATTTCAGACGGCATCTCCTTATTGCTGAATAATGACTTGAAATCCTCAGCCGCTTTCTCGGCCAGCCCGGCGTCCCAGAACCGCTCAACAATCTCGAAGGCCAGAGCCTCCTTGGCCGCTTTAGGATGAATGCAACCGCTCTTTACCTCATCGATCGTCTCTTTCGGAGCGTTGCCGATAAGCTCATAGTAACGTATCATGAGCTTATCGGATATGGACATGACCTTGCCGTATATCTCTCCAGGGGGCTCCGCTATGCCGATATAATTGCCGTAGGACTTGCTCATCTTCTGGACTCCGTCGAGGCCTTCAAGGAGCGGCATCGTTATGACGACCTGTGGCTCCTGGCCCATGTCCCTCTGAAGTTCCCTGCCGACAAGGAGGTTAAAGAGCTGATCTGTCCCGCCGAGTTCCACATCGGCCTTCAATACAACCGAGTCATATCCCTGTATCAGCGGATAGAGGAACTCGTGTATCGCTATCGGACGGCCTTCTTTATAGCGCTTGTGAAAATCATCTCTTTCGAGCATCCTCGCGACCGTATATCTCGAAGCGAGCCTGATCAGGTCTTCCGTGGTAAGGCGTTCGGTCCAGGTGCTATTGAATACGACCTCGGTCTTTTTCTCGTCAAGCATCTTAAATACCTGCGCGGTATATGCCTTAGCGTTCCTGTCGACCTCCTCGCGCGTAAGGGGCTTCCTCGTTTCGGATTTTCCCGAAGGGTCGCCTATCATGCCCGTAAAGTCCCCGATGAGAAGAAGCACCTGATGTCCGAGGTCCTGAAAGACCTTCAATTCCCGTATAAGTACCGTATGACCCAGATGGAGGTCAGGGGCTGTTGGGTCGAAGCCCGCCTTAACGCGAAGAGGGACGCCCTTTTCGAGCTTCTTTAGAAGCTCGGCTTCGCTAATGATGTTAAAGGCGCGCCGCTTTATGGCCTCAAGCTGTTTTTTAGGGTCGAGCATCCTCGTCATCATGTTAATAAGGCCCATGCCTCTACATGGGCATCTTTATCCTCTCTATCTTAACGGCCTTCCCGTCCGAGGCGTTGACCGTAACAAGCACGCCCTGGAGCTCGATGTCTTTGGTGGCAACGTCGAACTTTACGGGCATCTGGGTGGTGAATCTCTGAAGTATTATGTCCTTGCGCATCCCTATGACCGAGTCCATGGGCCCGGTCATACCGGCGTCGGTTATGAACGCCGTCCCGTTCGTGAGTATCCGCTCGTCGGAGGTCTGAACGTGGGTATGCGTTCCGATGACCGCGCTCACGGTTCCGTCGAAGTGCCAGCCTATAGCAGCCTTCTCCGAGGTAGTCTCTGCGTGGATATCAATGACTATGACAGGCGTCCTGTCCCGAAGCCTCGCCACGGCCTCTTTCCCAACCCTGAACGGGCAATCGAGGGATTCCATGAAGACCCTTCCGCACAGGTTTACGACCCCCACTTTAACCCCGGAGGCGCACTCGAAGATAGTTGTTCCGCTTCCGGGGGAATCCGGCGGATAGTTGGCCGGCCTTATGAGCATCGAGCCGGATGCCATGTAATCGTATATCTCTTTCTTGTCCCAGATGTGATTGCCCGAGGTGATAACGTCTACCTGAAGCTTCTTCAGCTCCTCGGCTATCTCAGGGGTTATGCCGAACCCGCCGGCGGCGTTCTCGCCGTTCGCTATTATGATATCGGGCATGTGAAGCCCGGCCAGCTTCGGAAGGAGTTCCCTTACAGCAAGCCTTCCGGGCTTGCCGATGATGTCCCCGATAAAAAGTATCTTAGCCTCATGAGCCATCGTTTTCCGTCAGAGTTTTTTAAGGCCTATTTAGCGTATTCCACGGCTCTTGTTTCTCTCATGTCGGTAACCTTTATCTGGCCCGGATAGATCAGTTCCTTCTCTATCTTCCTCGCGATGTCCTTGGACAGCACCACCGCCGCATCATCCGAAATCGCCTGGTTCTCGACGAGGACTCTTATCTCGCGGCCCGCCTGGAGCGCGTAGGACTTGTCTACGCCCGGGAAGCTCTTGGCTATCTTTTCGAGATCGTCGAGACGCTTAACGTACGTCTCGAGCATCTCTTTTCTCGCGCCCGGCCTCGCCGCCGAAAGGGTATCGGCGGCCTGCACAAGAACGCCAAGGATCGAATCCGGGCTGTCGTCATGGTGCTGACCTATGGCGGCGACTATCTTCGGAGACTCGCCGTATTTCTTGGCAATATCAGCGCCTATGGCGGCATGCGGCCCCTCTACTTCGTGGTCAACGGCCTTGCCAATGTCGTGAAGAAGGCCTGCCCTGCGGGCCGCCTTCGTCGGAAGACCGAGTTCGGAAGCCATGACGCCGCATATGAACGCGACTTCCATCGAGTGCGCATAAACATTCTGCGCGTAGCTCGTCCTGAATTTGAGGCGTCCGATGAGTTTCTGAATCTCCTTGTGTATGCCATGAAGGCCTGTATCGAATATAGCCCTCTCGCCCGCCTCCATTATCGCCTGGTTGATCTCCGTCTCGACCTTGGAGACGACCTCTTCAATCCTCGAAGGATGAATACGCCCGTCGGTTATGAGCCTCTCGAGGGATATCTTGGCTATCTCCCTCCTCACAGGGTTGTGCCCTGAAAGGATGACCGCCTCCGGCGTGTCGTCGATTATGATGTCGATGCCGGTGGCCGCTTCTATGGCGCGTATGTTGCGGCCTTCCCTCCCGATTATCCTGCCCTTCATCTCATCGTTGGGGAGATTCACTACGGATACGGTCCTTTCAGTCACATATTCGCCGGAGTACCTCTGGATGGCAAGCGAGATTATCTCCTTGGCTTTTTTATCGGCCTCGGCCTTTGTCTCCTCCTCTATCCTCTTCAGATATTTGCCGGCCTCGAGTTTGGCCTCATTCTCCATATTCTCCAGAAGAAGCCTCTTCGCCTCCTCCGAAGATATGCCGGAAATGGACTCCAGCTTGGATTTCTGACTGGCAATAACAACCGTGAGGCTGTCCTCCATATCTTTGAGCTTCTTTTCCTGGAGCGAGATGTTCTTTTCCTTCTTCAAGAACTCGGCTTCCTTGCGGTCTATGGATTCAAACTTCTTGTCAAGGTTCTCTTCCTTTTGCTGGACCCTTTTCTCAAGGGCCTGCAGTTCCTTCCTTCTGTCGCGGGTCTCACGCTCGAACTCCATTTTCCCCTGGTAGACGATGTCCTTTGCCTGGAGATCTGCCTCTTTCTTCAGATTCTCAGCCTCTTTCTTAGCCTCATTCACTATGGAGGCTGAGGTATTCCTTCCGGCCTGAAGGTTGGCCTCTTCCATCTTTTTTCTCGTTACAAAACCTACCCCCACCCCTATAAGGATCGATATGACCGCTATAAATGCGACAATTATCGTTATCGATGTACCCATCCGACTACTCCCCCTTTCCGCCTTTATTTAAATAGATGACGGAAATAATTCCGTAGCGGCACGGCCTGACGGTTTTATTGTGCCGCAGACCGCATCTATGCCGCTTTTTAAGCCTATCGATTATTAAGAACCAGTTCTCAACACCCTTTTTTCGGTTACTATGGCCGTAACATTCACGTCATGAGGTTCAACCGGTATGTCATCTTTCAATATCTGAAACTCATACGCAAGAGCAACAATTGGGCAATGAAGGCCTCTCAACGCCCTGTCGTAATAGCCCTTGCCGTAGCCCAGTCGTCCCCCATTCATGTCAAATGCGACTCCAGGCACTACAACAAGGTCGAAGTCGGCCGGTTCCACCGCCGTTCCCTCTCTTCCGGGCTCGGGTATGTCATAGGAGCCTGCCGCAAGGTCATTAAGATCCCTAACCATGAAGAAAGCGAGATGCCTCCTGTCATCCTTTATGACCCTTGGATAAGCGACTCTTTTTCCGGCCTCCACGGCCCTCTGGAATATCTCATCCGTAAGAACCTCGTTCTGAAAGCTCGAATAAAGTGAAACACTTTGAGCCGATGCATAGTATTCCGATTCCATGAACCTTTTCTGTGCCCTGCCGCTTAAGGCATACACATCTTCGAAGGCCATGGAGCTGCGCATCTCAAGGAGCGCTCTTCTCAAACTCTCCTTTTCAACAGACCTCTGCATCTTTTTACGCTGAAAGGAATTGGTGGCGGCTGCTGGCTTGGAACTTGTTTCAGGACGGTACGGATTTAGCAG
>JAKAIQ010000091.1 GCA_021825035.1 Deltaproteobacteria bacterium
TCCGATTAAGAGGACGCGTCTTTCCCGACCGATTGTGACAAATTCCTTTTCGAGAATTTCGATGTCCTGCTTAAGATTATTAACGCAGCGACGGGCATGGCGCCGGGTTGTGCGGATATCCTTGTGGCGACTTTAGTTGCATATGCGGCGGCGGCATCGGTTTTTCTAAAAGAAAACAAACGGAGAGGCTAAACAAACGAAGAAACTCCCGGAATATGTTGTGATACAACCGCGACGCGCGCCTTCCACCTTTTGCCTTTTACCATTTTCGGGATTAGAGATATAATCAAACCGTTGAAATCTCAGAGGACAGGTGTCGAATGAGGATTTCCGGCTCGTATAGAAGATTGCATCCGACTCTCGCCCTTCTCGTCCTTTTCGCCGGATGCGCTCACTTTACGCCGAAGCCTGTGGAGCTGGATAAGTCGGCATCGGCCTTCGAGGCGCGGACTCTGGCCGCGCCGGAAGTAAAAAGCTTCATCGAAAAAAACACCCGTAAAGAGATAAGACCCTGGCCGCCCGAAACGTGGGACTTCGATGAGCTTTTGCTTGCCGCGGTCTACTACAGCCCCCGGATGGACGTCGCCCGCGCCAGATGGGCGGTGCGCGAGGCAGGGGTGAAGACAGCGGAGGAAAGGCCCAACCCGTCGGTGGATTTGCTTCCCCAGTACGACGCCAATTCGCCGGCCGGTCTTGTGCCCTGGACCGTAGGCATAAGCTTCGATATACCTATAGAGACAGCCCACAAGAGGGGCTACAGGATTGCCGCGGCTTCGCGTCTTTCCGAGGCCGCGCGGCTCGATATCGCCGAGGCCGAATGGACGGTGAGGAGCGTGCTGCGGTCGAGGCTCCTCGACCTTTACGGGGCGGATATGGCCCTGGAGATACTCCGCGAGAAGTCCGATATTCTCGGTGAGGCCGTGAAGGCTCTTGAAGAAAGGGCCGCCTCCGGCGAGATTTCGTCGATCGATGTGACGGCGGCGCGAGTGGCTCTTGAAGACACGAAAACGCTATATTTAAAGGCGAAGGCGAACTCCGAGCGCGCGCGGACGAGGCTTGCGGCTTCGATCGGCATTCCTTCAAGCGCCCTTGACGGGGCCGCCATAACGTACCCTTTTAAGGAATCCATCGCGGAGCCTCCGGCCGCCGTGCTTCAGAGAAAGTCCCTTACAGGGCGGGCGGACATGCTCGCGTCGCTTGAAAGATACAGGGCCGCCGAGGCCGCCCTCCAGCTTGAGATAGCGAAGCAGTACCCGGACATACACCTTGGCCCCGGCTATACCTATGACCAGGAGATAAACAGATGGGGCATAGGGTTTACCGTCGAGCTTCCCGTGCTTAACCATAACGAGGGGCCGATAGCCGAGGCCGAGGCGAGAAGGTCAGAGGCCGGGGCCGACATCAAGGCCTTGCAGGCGCGCATAATAGGCGAGCTTGACACCGCGCAAGCCGGATACAAAGCGGCGATAGCAAGGCTCAAGGCCGCGGACAGGCTCCTTGTTGAGGGGAAAAAACGGCTTGGCGGGGCGCAAAGCCGCTTGGAAGCAGGCGAGGCCGACAGGCTCGCCTACCTCGGGGAGATGATCGAGTTCGAGACCCTGAAAGAGTCGAGGCTCGAAAGCTTCCTCGATGTCCAGAGGTTCACAGGCCTCATGGAGGACGCTATTCAAAGGCCCGCGAGCGAATGGTCGAATAAAGATGTCCGAAAGCCGCTCGTATCGGAGTAGCGGGATGAGGCGTATGACCGCGCTTTTATCGGTCATGGGAGCATGGCCGGGCGCCGAGGCCGGGATAGACTATTTCTCGACCGCCTTCAAGGCCATTTCAGGAGTGAAGAAATGAAATCCATACAGAAAAGATTATTGGCGGCGTTTGTATTTGTTGTCGCAATTTTTATCGTTTTTTCCGCTCTAAGCGGAGGAAAAAAGAAAGACGGCAAAGAAAAAGAAACAAAAACATCCCAGACAAAACCCGAACCATCGGGCTATACGGTGACCGTAAGCGAAGAGGAGCAAAGGACTGACGGCATAATGACGATGGCGCTCAAGACGGGCCTTTATCAAAAAACAGTGGCAGCCTATGGAGAGATCCTTGCCCCCGAAGGGCTCAGCGAATTATTGAAAAATTATGTTGCGGCGGCATCCGGACTTGAAAGGTCGAAGGCTCAGCTGAAGGCATCCGGGCTGGAATATGCCCGGCTGAAACTGCTGAACGCAAGCGACAAAAATGTTTCCGACAAGGAGCTTCAGGCCGCAGCCGCACGGCTTGCGGCGGCCCAGGCGGAAGAAAAGACCGCGTCAGCGACTCTGATATCGGCAAAAAACACGATACGTCTTAAATGGGGGCCGATCATCTCCAGATGGGTTTTCGTCAACAAGCCTGCGCTAAGGCGGGTCATTGAAACAAAAGACGTGCTCGTGCAGATAAGTCTGCCGCCGTCGTTAAGCCTCAAGGGGATTCCTGAACGCATCAGGATAGCCTCTCCGGCGGGCGCTTCGGTTTCCGCAAGGTTCGTTTCACGCGCAACCAGCACGAACCCGGCATTTCAGGGCCTCGGTTTCATTTACATTGCGCCGGCCCATAACGGCAGCCTCGTGCCGGGGATGAATGTCGCCGCGCAAATGCCGTCGGGAGTAATGCAAACGGGATTTTTTATTCCCGGATCCGCCGTTGTGTGGCTGCAGGATAAGGCATGGGTCTATGTCAAAAAGAGCGAGACGGGTTTTTCCAGGGTTGAGGCGCCAACCTCAACTTCCGTTGATAACGGATATTTCGTCTCCGGAATTTTTGCCCCGGGAGACCTGATCGTGCTCAAGGGAGCTCAAGCCCTGCTATCTGAAGAGAGCACGCTGAAAACAACCGGGGGAGGCGGAGATGAAGGGGATCGAGATTGAGTTTTTCGGCTGAAACGGAACGACACGGAATTCTTGGAGCGATAGTCCGGTTTGCCCTGCGCAGGAGCGGCATAATCATCGCGCTTGCGTTGCTTTTTCTTGCTTATAGCGCCTATTCGCTCACAAAGGCCAGATACGATGTATTCCCGGAGTTTGCGCCGCCTCAGGTCACTATTCATACCGAGGCCCCGGGGTTTTCACCCGATCAGTCTGAACAGCTCATTACCCGCCCCATCGAAACCGCCGTGAGCGGAGTCGGCGGCATTTCATCCATGATGTCCAAATCCATACAGGGGTTGTCCGTAATCACCATAAAGTTCAAGACCGGCACAGACGTTTATCTTGCAAGACAGAAGATAGCGGAGCGGCTCTCTACTCTTACAGGCGAGCTCCCTGCCGGAATAACGCCGGAGATGACCCCTCTTACGTCCTCAACCGGCACCGTCATGGTAATCGGGCTGACTTCCGCCGAACTAACGCCCATGCAACTGAGGACGATCGCGGACTGGACCGTAAGGCCCCGGCTCCTTGCCGTCTCCGGCGTTTCGAAAGTGGCCATATTCGGAAGCCAGGACAAGCAATTGCAGATACAACTACAGCCGGAAAACCTGATAAGATACGGCCTATCCATTGAGGACATCATAAAGGCCGCCCAAAAAGCGACAGGCATCGCGGGAGCGGGTTTCATCGATGGGGCCAACCAGCGGATAACCATCCGAAGCCAGGGGCAGTCGCTTACCACGCAAGAGATCGCGGATACGGTACTGGAGCATAAGGACGGAGCCAACGTGACGATAGGAGACGTTGCGTATGTGACCGAGGCCCCTGCACCCCAGATAGGCGGCGCTCTGATTAACGCCAGCCCCGGCATTCTGCTGATAGTGTCGGCCCAATACGGAGCAAATACGCTCCAGGTGACGGATGGCCTGGACAGGGCCATAGCGGAACTTACCCCGGCGCTTAAAGCGCAGGGCATAACGATGTACCCCGGCCTCTTCCGCGCCGCCGCTTTCATTGACACCGCTATTCACAATGTAAACTCCGCCCTCGTTATCGGAGCTCTCCTGGTTATAGTCGTGCTTTTTCTATATCTCTTTAATTTCAGAACCGCCGCCATATCCTGCACGGCGATACCGCTTTCGCTTCTCGGTTCTGTTGTAATACTCGAGCGCTTTGGCATTAGCTTAAACACGATGACTATCGGCGGCCTTGCCATCGCCATAGGCGAGGTAGTGGACGATGCCGTGATTGACGTGGAAAACATATTCAGGCGTTTGAGGGAAAACCAGCTTCTTGAAAAACCGCGGCCGGCGCCAGGGGTAGTCTATGAGGCCTCCGTGGAAGTAAGGAGCGCGGTGGTCTATGCCACCTTTGCGGTAGTGTTGGTCTTCATACCTGTGCTTACCATGAGCGGGGTTTCGGGCAGGTTTTTTGCCCCCCTCGGGCTTGCTTATATATTTTCCATCCTCTGTTCCCTTATGGTGGCTCTAACGGTCACGCCTGCCCTTTCGCTTATCATGCTGGGCGTCAGAAAACTCAAGGGGGAAGACCCGCCCGTTGTGCGCTGGACGAAGGAGCGCTATGTCAAAGTCATCCGCGCCGTGGAGAGACGCCCGAAAATGGTCATGACAGCGGCCGCCGCGCTTATTGCCGCCACGCTTATCATTATCCCGTTTTTAAAAGGGAAGTTTTTGCCGGAACTTATAGAGGGCAATTTGATAATACACGTATCCACCTCCCCCGGTACGTCGCTTAAAGAGACCCTGCGGACCGGAAAACTCCTGGAAGGTAACCTCATCAAGCTGCCCTACGTGATTTCGGTTGCCCAGCGCGCCGGAAGGGCCGAACAGGGCGAGGAAGCAAGGGGGACAAACGCAAGCGAATTCGACCTTGCGCTTAAACCGATGGGTAAAGAGAAATTCGATATCGTAAAAAAAGAGATCAGCGGCATCGTCAAAAAATTCCCCGGTTGGACCATCTCCATAGACACTTTCCTTACAGAGAGAATAGGTGAGACCATATCGGGCTACAGGGCCCCGGTTGTGATAAACATTTTTGGCGATGATCTGTCAGTTCTCGATCAAAAAGCGGCGCAGGCGATGCAAATATTAAGCGGCATCCGCGGGGCCGCCGGCTTGAGACTGCAAGCCCCGCCGACAGCTCCGGAGCTTCTGGTATCACTCAATAAGCAGAATCTGGCGCGCTGGGGTTTCAAACCGGTGCAGGCGCTTGACGCCATGCACACGGCTTTCGCCGGGAAAACCGTGGGGCAGGTATTCGATGGAAACAGGGTCTTCAATGTTTCCGTTATCCTGGACCCGAAAAACAGGGGAAGCATCGCCGATCCTGGAAACCTGCCCCTGAGAAATCCGGAGGGTACGTATGTAAGCCTTTCTCAGCTGGCCAACCTGAGAGAGATGCCTTCCCGGTTCATAATATTGCACGACGGGGCAAGGCGCGTTCAGACTATAACCTGCCGTGTACAGGGCAGGAGTTTAAGCTCTTTTGTCGCCGAAGCCCAAAAAGATCTCTCTACCCGCCTGCAGCTTCCGCCTGGAGCCTATATTGATATCGCGGGCGCGGCTCAGGAGCAGGCGCGCACCAAAAGAGACCTGTTCGTTCACTCCGCTCTGGCCGCGATCGGGATAATCCTGCTTCTTTCCATTGTTACGGTGAGCTACAAAAACCTTTTGCTTATACTGCTTAACCTGCCTTTTGCCCTCGCCGGCGGCGTTTTCGTGGCCCTTGCCACGGGGGGATTCCTTTCGATAGGGTCTCTCGTCGGCTTCGTGACCCTTTTCGGAATAACGCTTCGGAATGCCGTTATGCTCATATCTCACTATGAGCGCCTCGTGAATGTGGAAGGGATGGAATGGGGACTTGAAACGGCGGTGCGAGGCGCGTCGGAGCGGCTTGCCCCTATCCTTATGACGGCATCCGTCACCGCCCTTGGATTACTGCCCCTTGCGATCGGCAGCGGCGCGCCGGGGCGTGAAATAGAGGGTCCAATGGCCCAGATAATACTCGGCGGCCTCATGACCTCGACCCTCCTCAATCTCCTCATAATGCCGACGCTCGCGCTCCGCTTCGGAAGCTTCGTGAAGAAGGCCGAAGATACCGTCTGAAAGTTCGTCCGTTTCCGCGCCGTAAGACGGGGCGGTTTCGTAAAGCGGTCTTGATTCGAATGTCGCAGCGATGTGATTTTCCCGCCCAGGCGCCTCTTGCGGCCCGCGCGAAAGCGGCGTCAACGGGCCTGATCCTGATGCTTCTCGAATATCTCTTCGAGCACGGGAGCGGCCCGCTTGAACGCGCCGAGAACATCGGGGTCGAAGTGCGAGGGCCTGTTCCTCTGATTGCCTTCGAGTAACATCCTGCAAGCCTCCTGGTGGCCCATGGGGATCTTGTAGGGCCTTCTGCTCCTCAGCGCGTCGTACTGGTCGGCGATGTTGACTATCCTGCCCTCGACGGGTATGTCCCCGCCCTTCAAACCCCTCGGATACCCCGACCCGTCCCATTTTTCGTGATGGCAGAGGGATATGATCCCGGCCTTCTGCATCTTGGAATGCGTGGAACCTACGAGCATCCTCTCTCCGATGACCGTATGCAACTTCATGAACTCGAACTCGATGTCCGTGAGAGCGCCGGGCTTGAGGAGTATGCTGTCGGGTATGCCTATCTTTCCTATGTCGTGCATCGGCGCGGCAAACGTGATGTCGTCTACGAAATCCCCGGGCATCTTGAGTTCGGAAGCGAGCGTCCCCGCATACAACCCCATTCTCTTTATGTGGGCTCCTGTGTCGTCGTCCCTGTACTCCGAGATGACCGTCAGGCGGGTCACCAGCTCCTGGCTCATGTCCCTGACCATCTCAAGCGCGCCGGCAAGCTCATCGCTCCTGTTCGAGACCTCCTCTTCAAGGCGCGTCCTGTAATTCCTTTCCATCTTGACAAGCCTGTAATATTTAACGGCCTTTTGCACGGCATGTGCGAGATGGTCGGGCCTGTACGGCTTGATGATGAAATCAAAGGCCTTGCTTTTCAGGGCGGTTATGGCGGTATGGAGCTCGGCGTAGGCCGTCATGAGTATTACCGGGAGGTCTCCGTCGTGCTCATGAATCTTCTCGAGGAGGCTCAAGCCCGAAACATTCGGCATCCTGATATCGGTGAGGACGGCCTCGACTCCGCCGGCCCGGATCATGCCCATGGCCTCCCTTGAGTCGGCGCAAAGCATAACGATATAGCCTTTCTGCCTGAGCACCTCCCCGACGGCATCGAGCACGAAATCGTTGTCGTCAACGACAAGCACCATCGCCTTTTGAGCGCCTTTTGAAGGCCCGACGTTTCTTTGAGCTTCGCGCCCTTCCAGCTTCCGGCCCCTGTCCGGGAGCCCTTCCGCGTTTTGCCGGGCCGTTTCTTCCTGAAGCCGTGAGAGGGATGGACTTTGCATGCGCGCCTCCGTTGCCGAAATAAGATTTTTGCCGTTCACATGGCGGCGATCGCCGACGCAGGCACAGGCTCGGCGAGGCTGAGGCCGCTCAGTGAAAATCCGCCGCTCATCATGGTCCATACGACCTTTGCCTTTCTTGCGCCGGAGTTCCCGATAAGCACCGACACTTCCATTCCACTGCCGAGAGTTATCTCCGGCGGGCACCTGAGCTTCATCCCTCTTTCCGAAATATCCTCAACCCGCGCCTCTACCTCTTGATTTGCGCCATGCCCGTCATGAAATGGAGCTATCCTGCAAGCGGCCGCCTTCGCGAAACGCGCCTCCCTCCTGCGTTTCGCTTCCGAGGGGGCGGGGCCGCCTGAGACATGCAAAATGCCTCTGACGCTGCCCAAAAGCTCATGCGGCGAGAAAGGCTTTGCAAGCGCCATGATCCCCATGCCGGAAAGCTCCCGGGCCGTCCCGGAGCAGCCGGTGATAAAAAGGAACCTCTCCTTGAGATAGGGATAATCCTCCTTCACGCGAAGATAGAGGCCTATGCCGTCAAGAAAGGGCATCTCCATGTCCGATACCATGAGGGCGTAGGCCGAATCCGCGAGCTTATGGAGCGCCTCTATCCCGTTTCCGGCCGTGTCTATGCCGAAACCGGCGGCTGA
>JAKAIQ010000092.1 GCA_021825035.1 Deltaproteobacteria bacterium
GAACAGGGCCGCCCTTGAGATGAAATCCCGCGTGGCCGCCCTCGTGCGAGGGGATGCGTCGCCTTTGAACATCATGACCTTCCACGCCCTGTGCCTTTCTTTTCTCAGAAAGGCCAGGCCGGGGTTCAACCTCTGCGGAAGGGCCGGGCAGTTGAGGCTTTTAAGGCGGCTCGGCGTTAAAAACCAGGAGGCCGCCCTCTCGACCATATCGGCCATCAAGAATATCGGGGGATTCGAGCCTTCGCCGGAGGGCCTTGAGACCTTCGCCCTCTACTCGAAGGGGCTTGGGGAGATGGAAGCCCTCGACCTCGACGACCTCATACCGGAGACGATAAAGACCATCGAGTCCGACGCCAAAAGCCTCGCCTTCTTCGGCTTTTCGGCCGTGATGGTCGATGAATACCAGGACATAAACCGGCACCAGGCCCTTCTTTTAAGGCTCCTCGCCCGCAACGGGGCTACGCTTTTTTGCATCGGAGACCCCGACCAGGCGATATACGCCTTCAGAGGCGCGAAGAGCGGAGGCTTCGCCGAATTCGAGAGAGACTACCCCGGCGCGTCGATCCTGAGCCTCGAAAGGAACTACCGCAGCAGGGCAAAAATAGTCCTCGCTTCGAAAGCGATAATCGAGAACGGCCCGTCGGCGACGGAAAACCGGATCGCCGCCGTGAGGGACGGCGGCGAGGTGGAGATCATCGAATGCGCCGACGAGAAAGACGAGGCCGCGTTCGTGGTGCGGGAGATAGAGAGGCTCATGGGCGGCTTCACGAGCTCGAGCGTCTCGTCCCTGGCCGCGGACAACGGCTTCAGGATATCGGACTTCGCCGTGCTCTTCCGGACCAACCGCCAGGCGTCCGCCCTTGCTGAGGCCTTCAGCCGCTCTTCGCTCCCCTATCGCGTCATCGGGCCGAAGGGGGAAGGAGTCCTCGACCTTATCGAGCGTTTGAAGGCGCTCGTCCCTGCGCCGGATATGGGATTGAGCGAGTTCGTCAGGGCCGTTGGCGTGGAGTGCGGCCTCGACCACGAGCTTCTCGACGGCCTTGTTGAGGCCGCCGGGGCGTACGGCTCCTCGCGCGAAGGCCTCGGGGATTTCATCGACGATACGCTCCTCGCCGAGCAGTGCGAAGATGCCGGCATAGTCGCGGACAGGGTGAGCCTTCTTACCATGCACGCGGCAAAGGGCCTCGAGTTCGCAATCGTATTCATAACCGGGGTGGAGGACGGGCTTGTGCCTTTGAAACCGAGGGGCGGGAGTTGCGACGCCGGGGAGGAGAGGAGGCTCTTATACGTCGGCATGACGAGGGCGAAGGAAAAGCTCTATCTCCTGAACTGCCGGACGAGAAGGGATTGGGCCGGGACGCTCGAACGCAGGCCCTCGCCGTTTCTCGCGGAGATACCCGATGGTTTCATCACGAAAAGGGTCGTCATGGAGAAGAAAAAGACGAAGCGAAGGCCGGAGCAGAAGGGGCTGTTCGATTAGGGCTGGGAAGCTTGATGAAAGTCGAGTGGTCGAGCAGGTTGGGTTACGCTCCGCTAACTCCTCGCGGGTTCAGGGTTGCACCCTGAACCCGAAAGTTCGTTAACAGGAATGAACCGATGCCTTTGGTAAGGATACCGATAGACGCCGCCGATAGGTAGACCCGTAGGGCTTTTATGGATTCAAATATAAAAATTCTACGCCATCGTATTTTTCAAATAGGCGTTATCCTTAAAGGACTCGACGGGATATTGGAGATTCTTGGCGGGTTTCTCGCATTGTTTGTGAGTCCTGAAGCCATGCGCGGGCTGATCCGCCTGTTAGTCCGCCATGAGCTTAGCGAGGATCCGACGGATATTATCGCCAGCGCCCTTGTGAAAGCCTCATCGCGGATATCGGTCAACGTGCAATGGTTTGCGTTTTTATATCTCTTTTCCCATGGCGTGATAAAGGTATTTCTTGTCGCTTTTCTTTTGAGGAGAAAACTCTGGTCTTATCCTGTGGCGATCATATTTTTTGCGCTCTTTATCGCTTACCAGCTGTACCGTTACACCCTCGACTATTCTCCCTGGTGGATGGTGCTTAACGGCCTCGATTTTTCCATCATCATTCTCACATGGCTTGAATATCGTGAACTATCTCGAGATTTACTCAAGCAATAGGACGACTATCGCCATCTCAGGCATGAGTGAAATCCAACCTTTCTATCGGAAACCTTAAATCCTCAAAGTTCGGCGGCGTTCGGTTGCAGGTGAAATACTCGGTCCCGGCATGTGCGGCCGATAGTTAAGCGTTCAGGACTATCGCCTCAAAGCCTCGCGAATACCGTCTCGTTGACCTCCTTCGCCTTTTCAGGGCCGAAGAGGGCTTCCACGAGCTTGAAGGCAAACTCCATCGCAGTCCCCGGCCCCTTGCCGGTAATCAGGTTTTTGTCCACGACGACCCGCCCGCCGGTCAAAAGCCCTTTGATCTCAGCCGCTACCGACGGATGGGCCGTAACCGCGCGGCCATCCGTGACGCCGGCGGCGGACAGCACCTTCGGCCCAGCGCAGATGGCGGCAACGGTCTTTCCCCTGCCGTAAAGCTCCCTGACCATCTTCTTGACCTTTTCGTCGTTTTCGAGGTTTTCCGCGCCGACGGCCCCGCCCGGAAGGACTATCATGTCGAAGTCCAGGCCTGAGACCGAGTCCATCGTCGTATCCGGCATGACCTTTATCCCGCTCCTTCCCTCCACCTGGCCGTCAACAAGGCCCGCAACCGCCACATCGGCCCCGGCCCTCCGCAGTATGTCCACAACCGTAACGGCCTCTATTTCCTCGAAGCCGGGGGCAAGTGGAACAAGGATTTTTTTCATGGCATTTTCCCTCCGCTCGCAGACCGGGGATATCATGGCCGGGTTCAGGGCCTGACACGGCCCGCCGCCCGCAAAGCCGTTGCCCTGCCTTTCCTCGAAAAAGAAAGCGGGTTGCGCATGGCGTGTTTTGGTGCTTTACTTATTATATCCAAGGGGGGTGGAATGTCAAAAGACCATGCAGCGAAAAACCCGCCGCGCTTAGCCAACCATCTCAGGGGCGAGCCGAGCCCATATCTTAAACAGCACGCGTTCAATCCCGTCGATTGGTATCCGTGGTCGGACGAGGCGCTGAAAAAGGCGGCCAGCGAGGATAAGCCTCTGCTCGTAAGCATCGGGTATTCGGCCTGCCACTGGTGCCACGTCATGGAAAGGGAGTCTTTCGAGGACCCGGCCGTGGCGCGGATAATGAACGAGAACTTCGTCAACATAAAGGTGGACAGGGAAGAGCGTCCCGACCTCGACAGCCTCTACATGAAGGCCGTGCAGGCCATGACCGGGCACGCCGGCTGGCCGCTGACCGTGTTCGCGACCCCGGCCGGAGAGCCTTTCTACGGCGGGACGTATTTTCCTCCGGAAGACGGCTTCGGGCTGCCTTCCTTCAGAAAGGCGCTGATGACCGCCGCGCTCGCGTACAAAAAGCGGAGGGACCGCGTAAACGCCATAACCGA
The DNA here is from genome assembly GCA_021825035.1 of Deltaproteobacteria bacterium. Taxonomy (GTDB): domain Bacteria; phylum Desulfobacterota; class GWC2-55-46; order GWC2-55-46; family GWC2-55-46; genus JAKAIQ01. The sequence goes on from JAKAIQ010000092.1 coordinate 3,500, forward strand.
GGACATCAGGAAGTCGCTAAGCCGGAGGCCTCTGGCAATCGAGATCGGCCCCGGGCTTTCCGGCGGCGCGTTCGAGGCCGCGAAACTCTTCTTCGACCCCGTATTCGGCGGATTCGGCAAGGGCGCGAAGTTCCCGCACGCGATGTTCCTCAAATTCCTTATCAGGTATCACAGGAGAACCGGCGAGAAGCATGCGCTTTACATCATAAGAAAGACCCTCTCATCCATGGCCGCCGGAGGCGTCTGCGACCAGATAGGCGGGGGCTTCCACAGGTATTCGATCGACGAGGCATGGGACGTGCCGCACTTCGAGAAGATGCTCTACGACAACGCCCTGCTACTTGAGCTGTACTCGCTCGTCGCTCAGGAGACCGGCCTTGAATTTTACGGCGACGTGGCGGCCGGGACCGCCGCGTATCTGCTGCGCGACATGCGCTCCGGGGGCGGCGCATTCTACGCCTCGGAGGACGCCGACACCGGAGGAGTCGAAGGCGCGTACTATCTCTGGGATCATGCCGAGATAAAGGCCGCGCTCGGCGACGACGCGAAGAGGCTAATGGACTTCTATTCCATGACCGATGAGGGCAACTTCGAGGGGAAGAACATACCGAGGATAGACGACGTCAAAAGGCGCTCCGAAGATAGGACGCCCGACGACATGAAAAAACTCGGGGCCGCCCTTCTGGACATCAGGCTCCGCAGGCCGAGGCCGGACAAGGACGCCAAGATAATCGCGGCCTGGAACGGCCTTGCGATAACGGCGTTCGCGCAGGCCTCCGAGTCGCTCGCAAGGCCCGACCTGCTCGAGGACGCGCAGAGGTGCGCCAGGTTCGTCCTCGGCAATATGATGGACGGGAACGGCAGGCTGGCCAGGTATTATCTCGACGGCAGGCCGGATCGCCCGGCGGCTCTCGAGGATTACGCGCTCTTCGGGGCCGGGCTTGCGAAGATATTCGAAGTTACGGGCAAGACCGGATGGCTCGACGAGGCCGAAAGGCTCGCCAAACGGATGACGGCGCTTTTTTACGACGAAAGCGAAAGGCTCTTCTTCGACGCCGAAAGCGGCCGCAAAGACCTCTTTGTAAGGGAGCGCGACCTTTTCGACAACGACGTCCCGTCCGGGAACTCCGCCGCCGCCGGCCTTCTTATGACGCTATCCCGGTTCAAGCGGGATGCAGGATACAGGGAGCTTGCGGAGGAGATACTCCGCTCAATCGAAGGCATCGGCGAAGAGCCGCTTTCCCACGGGAACTTCCTCTGCGTCCTCGAAGAAATGCTCGCCGCAGCGCCCCTTCAAGGGCAGGCCGTGGCCGACGATGAGGCGGCCCCCTGACATAAAGAACCTCCGCCGCTCGCGGCGGAATCCCCGCTACTCCCGCTCTATATGGCCGTCCGCACAGCAACATCAATGGACTTCAATAATCACGTGAATTACGGTATAATTAAAAAATATGGCGTTGCTCGGCATACTGAAATACCCGGACCCCTTCTTGAAGACGATGGCGAAGCCGGTCGAGTCCGTGGACGCGGGCGTCAGGGCGCTCATAGGCGACATGACCGAGACGATGTACGCGGCGCGGGGCATAGGCCTTGCCGCGACCCAGGTCGGCGTCGATAAGCGCGTCGTCGTCCTTGACGTGCCCGGCGACGAGGAGAGGCGCGAGAGGGGCAAGAACCTCATAGCGCTCGTGAACCCGGAGATAATCGAGGCAAGCGGCTCGATAAAATACGAGGAGGGCTGCCTGAGCGTTCCCGGCATAAACGCCGACGTGGAGCGGGCCGCAAGGGTCAGGGTCAGGGCGCTCAACGGGGAAGGCGCCGCAATCGATATCGAGGCCGAGGGCCTTTTCGCCATAGCCATCCAGCACGAGATAGACCACATAGACGGCATACTCTTCATCGACAGGCTTTCGCGCCTGAAGCGGGATATCATCAAGAGAAAGCTCAAAAAGGCGCTCGAAGCCGAAGAAAGGGCGCTTTAGAACGCATGGCCTCGATCGTCTTCATGGGGACTCCGGCCTTTGCCGTCCCTTCGCTGGAGCGGCTCATGGACGCGGGGCACGATGTGCGCGCCGTGGTGACGAGGCCGGACAGGCCGAGGGGCCGCGGGCTCGCTATGGCGGCCTCCGAGGTCAAGGCCGCGGCATTGAGGCACGGGCTGAGGGTCTTCGAGCCCGCGAGGCTCAAGGACGAAGACTTTTTGAACGCCCTGCGCGGCCTTGCGCCGGATTTCATCATCGTCGTCGCGTACGGGAAGATACTTCCGGAATCGGTTCTTTCGATACCGCCGAAGGGGTGCGTAAACCTTCATGCCTCGCTTTTGCCGAAGTACAGGGGCGCCGCGCCCATAAACCGGGCGATAATGAACGGCGAGAGAACGACGGGCGTTACCGTGATGCTCATGGATAGCGGCATGGACACCGGCCCGGTGCTGATGAAAGAAGAGGTCGCCATCGACCGCGACGACAACGCGGGGTCGCTTTCGGCGAGGCTTTCGGAGGCAGGCGCCGCGCTCCTTTGCGAGGCGATAGGACGGCTTGCCGAAGGCAGGCTCGAGGCCGTTCCCCAGGACGAGGGCCTTGCGACATACGCGCCAATGCTCAAAAAGGAGGATGGGCTTATCGACTGGGGAAAAGGCGCGGGCGAGATAAGCGATCTCGTAAGGGGCCTCTATCCATGGCCCGGCGCATATACCCGCTGGCGCGGAAAGCTCATCAAGATACACTCGTGCAAGGCCGCGTCCACAGGCCCCCATGGCGGCCAGGATACCCTCCCAGGCACGATAGTCGCCGTTTCCTCCTCCATCTTTGTAAGGTGCGGCTCCGGCGTTATGGAGATCACCGGGGTTCAGCCCGAAAACAAGAGGCGCATGACCGCCGCCGAGTTCATAAGGGGCAACAGGATAGAGACAGGCGAGAGGTTCGCCTGAACGCGCCGCATGGCAAAAGACGGCATCGTCGACAAGGGGTAGTCGTTGTTTACGCCCCGGCCGTTCGTCAAGCCGCCGGGAGGTTCATTCAATTTCACGGGCGAGGGGTGAAACGCGCGTAGCGGAGGCCGGGCGGGCGAAGCAAGGCGGAAAGACGCGAACGTCCTGAGCGGCGAGCGCAGGGGATGTTCACAGGCAGGGACGACGAAAGGGCTTGAAGTACGCTTGCGAAATGGGGCCGAGCCTTCTCTTGCCGCCGGTTGCGACGCGACTTGACACGCAAAGGCGATTGTCCTATCATATTTGTATAAATTCGGATTCCGTCGCGGCAAACGGCGAAAGCAGGATGTATGCCGCGGATAAGCCCTGCCGGATGGCCGGGCGATTAATTCCATTATCGGGATTTCGACGCGCCAGCGGCAAGGCCGCTGGCGGTTGGGCACATTTAACTACCAAGGGGGTTTTTAGATGAATTATATGAAGACAGCCGTTCTTTTGGCGGCGCTTACCGCGTTGCTCGTGTTCTTCGGCGACGCCCTGGGCGGAAGAAACGGGGCTACGATAGCCCTCGTGCTGGCCGGCCTGATGAACTTCGTCTCCTACTGGTGGAGCGACAAGATAGTCCTTGCCATGTACGGGGCGCGCGAGGTGGCCGAGTCCGACGCACCGGAGCTTTTCGACATAGTGAGGAACCTGACGATGAAGGCCGGGCTTCCGATGCCGAGGGTATACATGATGGAAAGCGAAACACCCAACGCCTTCGCCACCGGCAGAAACCCGCATCACGCTGCGGTCGCCGTCACCACCGGCATAATGAGGCTCATGAGCAGGGAGGAGCTTTCCGGCGTCATCGGACATGAGCTGACCCACGTGAGGAACAGGGACATCCTCATATCCACGATAGCCGCGACCATCGCCGGGGCCATAAGCTATCTTTCGCAAATGGCGTACTTCGCCGCCATCTTCGGCGGACGGCGGGATGAAGAGCGCGGGGGAAACCCCATAGCGCTCCTCATAATGATGATAGTCGCGCCCATAGCGGCCATGATAATACAGCTTGCGATATCGCGCTCGAGGGAATACGCCGCTGACGAGGGCGGGGCAAGGCTTACCGGGAACCCGCTTTACCTCGCCGACGCCCTTAAAAAGCTCGAATACTATAACAGGCGCGTGCCGATGGACGTGCCCTTCGCGGACCTGCCGCAGTGGCAGCAGAACTGGGTCATCCTCGGTGACGAAGACTATGGCAGCGACGACGCCCACCAGTGGCCCCACGCCTGGTACGGCGTGAAGGGCTATTTCAAATGGCTCGAGAGCAAGTCCTACAAGATGCACGTCCGCGTCCTCCTCTCCCGCTATCGGGCCTACACGACCTGCCCGGATTGCGAAGGCGCGCGCCTCCAGCCCGACGCGCTGCTCTACCTGCTCGAGGTGGCGCCGGCGCCGCGCCGGCCCGAGGCTCCAGTGGGCCGCGCCGCCGGCGAGAGGCCGACGCTCCTCTCGCTCGCCGATTTCTATGCCCT
>JAKAIQ010000001.1 GCA_021825035.1 Deltaproteobacteria bacterium
AATACCGCCGCCTTATCCTTGCCTGTTCCGCCCGATGCCGCCGCCGCAGTAGCAACGCCTATCGCGGCCGGTATGAACTCCTTAAGCCCTTCCTCGATAAGCTGTTTGCCGACCGGCAGGAGCACGGAAAGCACCTCGTAGGGTATGTCCTTGAGGTAATACATCACGTTCTCGGCGGCAGTAACCGTACCGTCGCCGTTCGCGTCCTTAACGGGCTTGTCCCAGTTGAAAAGCCCCTTGAGCATCTCGGCACCCGCGTTCAACGTCGCCATCTCTACCCTCCCGTTACCCGCCGCCACATCTTCCCCAGATACCCCGGCAGGCTCCTGAAATGCCCGGTAATCCGAACGAATACGCCGGGCGTGTTATCTATTTCGCAATCTTGGCCAATCTTATTTGCGTCTTCCAGATTGACCGTCGCCTCCATGCCCAGGTCCTCGCCGTCCTCGTTAAATAATTCGATACGCTTGGTCGGCATTACTTCTGCCCCGCCGCTTTGTCGGCATCGGAAAGTGATGCTTGCTTCGTCTGGTCCTCTGATGCAGGCGTCTTATTGGTGAAAAAACCAAGCACCACGACGGCCACGCCTGCGATTATTCCTTCTACTGCCTGGCTCTGGATTATGCCGGGAATATGCACCCCGCACGTCGCGAGTATGGTGAACAGTCCGGCTATGATGCCCGTAATCGTTGTCTTTAAATCGTGATTTGCGTCCATATTCTCCTCCTCTTAATAAGGCAGTACGTTTACCGCCTTCGGCCCCCTGTCTCCGTCCATGACATCGAACTCCACCTTCTGCCCTTCCGCCAGTGTCTTGCGGCCCTCGCCTGGATTATGTCGCTGAAATGGACGAACACGTCTTTCCCCTCCTCCGGTCGAATGAAGCCGAAGCCCTTCTTGTCGTCAAAGAATACAACCGTTCCTTTCACCATCTTTTACCTCCTTCCCCTCGTCCTCTGGCACAAACCACGGCTTTGGATTTGCCAAACTTGCCATGTTCCGGCACCACTCGCATATCGGCGTTCCGTTATTGAAACACTTTATGCAGAGTTCCGTGTCAGCCTCCTACTTTGGGATCATGTGCTCAATAATCATGTCCAGCTTCTTCTCTATGCGGTCGAAGTTCTTGCCATTATTGTCAGAACACACCTTGCACGTGTCGGTGTAGACCACGCTTTTTTCCAGTTTGTCGAGCCTCTGCTTAAAACCGACGTAGGCCAGCAATGCGCCCAAGAGACTACCGCCACCGCCGTACCCTACGTTCTCAATGTTCACGCCAGCCGCCTTTCGCCTCCTCCGGTATGACCGCTACCGCCTTGATGCCCTTCGGGCCTTCACCGCCCTCAAACTTCACGCCCTGGCCCTCTGCCAGCGTCCTGCGGCCTCCCATTAGGATTTCCGCATGGTGGACGAAGTAATCCTTCCCGTCCTCGCCCGCTATGAAGCCATACCCTTTGCTGTCGTTGAACCACTTGACTATGCCTCGCATCTGCCTTCAACCTCCTTCACTTCACTTTTTTTAGGTTCGGGTTTGCCTTCTTCGCCGAAGCCGAAGCGTTCCTTGTGGAACTCGCGAGGATCGCACCCGCCGCCTGTTTACTCACACCTTCCTTTTTTGCGATACTGCTCTGTACTGTCTTGAATCCCGGATGTTTCTTTGACATGTTCCCTCCTATGCCGAAGTCTCAACCTCGGCGGTTTTTGCTATTCGCTGTTTGTTATCGGACAGCTTTTCTTTCCACTCTCCCGCATCCTTCTCAACCTCCGGGTTGAAACCCCGGAAGTTCCCCAGGTGTCCAACAAACAAATGGCAGTTGACTTCCTTGTTCCCTTCGCAGAGCGCTATCAGGTTGGCTGGGTCAAGCTCCTTGTCCGGGTGCAGATGGAACGGCTTTTTGTGGTGAGCCTCCAATTTCTTCTTCCCACCGCAGACCGCGCAGGTCTTACCCATGAGAAATACCTTGCGGACTTCTGGCCACTTCGATGAACGCTTATGCTCCAACGGTTTCTTGTCCATCCCTAACCCTCTTTCGCCAACTGATGATAGAAATCTAATATCCGCGAGACGTAGTTAATCGTCTGACGGGCGTTGTCGTTGCCCGTGAACTGGCGCAGGAACGGAGATACGTTGTCCCATATCCGGCTGTCCCTCTTCCCGGCCTCCGCCGCGTCCTGAGCGTCGAAGATATGCCCTTCCCCGCAGTTGTAGCCAGCGAACGCGAACTTCATGCGCTCTATCCCGTCCTCGCGTTTGAACTGTACCCAAGCCGCCGAAAGCCTCCTTACCCCGGCCTCCACGTTCTGTTCAGGGTCGAAGGCATCCGTTACCCTGAACTGCTCTATCACGGACGGCATGAGCTGCATCAGGCCCTTCGCGCCGCACGATGAGACCGCCAACGGGTTGAACGTGGACTCCTGCATTATCTGAGCCTTTATCCAGAGCCAGTCAAGGCCGCGCCACCAGCGGTTCACGGCTTGCTTTATGATGTCGTCGTACTGGTTTGTCATCTTAATCACCCTATCTCACGTTTATCCATACGTTCGCCTTCTTGCGCGGGACGGTATTCGTCTTCCTGTTGTACTGGAGAAGTATGTTGGTAGGTGCGCCCTTCGTGGTATCTATGTCGTAGTTCCACGTCTTCGCAGTAGAGTACCCCTGGAGGACGGAGTAGGACGCGCCTCCATTTGTGGATTCCTGGATATAAACCGAGCCCGTGGTCGCGTTGTCGAACGTGCCGGATATGGACATGCGGCCGAAGCTGTCCCACGACTTTGTAAATGTCGTGGAGGCCGTCTGGTTGTTGAACACCTTGTACGGGTCGGCCATCGCCACGGACGCCGAGAGGATGAGCGTTAACACCGCCACTGATACGAGCTTTTTCATTTTACCTCCCCTGTTTCTTTTTCTCGGCATCCTTCATGTGGAGTAGCCGTACCTGCTTTTCCGCGTTGGCCTTTGTCGAGTTCTTCGCGTGAATGCCCGATGGCCCGGCCACCTGGAATTTCCCGTTCGGTTTCTTCTTAATTGTATAGGGCATGTCAACTCTCCTTTTGCTTGATAGGGATGAGCACCTCGCCGCACGCGGGGCAAATCCCCGTATCGGGGTCGTAATGCGCTTTACGGCAGTGGGTGCAGAGCATCAGAACGCCTCCTTCTTGTCGCCGTCGCTGCACTCAGAGCACGGGGCCATGTCCATCGTCTTTCCGCCGTGCTTGCAGCCCATGCAGGGAAACTTAGAAGGTGATTCCATGTTTCTTTCCCGCCTCAATCGCCTCGTCTATTGTGTCGAAAGCATCCGCCTCGAAGGTAAGCTCTTCCCCTTTAACCATCCCCGCTCTGTCAAGACACTCTTCCTCTATCGCATCGAGATCGTCTCCCATAGCGATAACCGAGCCAACGTAACTGCCAGCGCAGTTCGGGATTACGGAATATCCCTCCTTCTCCTTCCGGCAGTTTTTGAGCATTACGAACTTGTCTATCTCGGCAGGAACCTCAACGGGTAGCCAGTGTTTTGCCGCAAAGTCGGACATCAAATTTATCTGTACGCCGAACCTGTGCTTATACTCAAAATCGATAAGCTCGCCATGTGCCAGAGACCATACGGCATCCGAGAAGTTGGTCCATTGCTCGCAGCATATCTCGGAAGGTGGACTTGGGAACCTCGCCGTGCAGTCAAGGTAATAGGGCGTGCCATCTTTGGTTATACGAACCTCATTTGAGTACGCGCCCTGATAGCCGAGTCGCTTAAACTCCGGGGCCATCTTTTCGTGCATGTCAGCCAGTATCTTCGGCAGGGTATCGAATACCGCGCCAGCGTATCCCTTGCCTTTTAGTTCATAGCCGACTATGGAATTTTTCGGCAGCTGACCCTCGAACTGGAACGTATCAATCCCAGTTTCAAACCCATCTATCGGGTCCTCCACCATTATCTTCAGCTTGTCGGCGGCAAGACCGTTCTCCGCCCGCTTTTGGTCGAACCAGCTATCCGACAGAAAGGCATCCCTATACTTCGTGGTCTCCGCCGTACCGCGCCAGTAAGAAACCTTCAGGTGCTTGTCTTTCTTGTCTCTGAGGTATCGCTGAACCTCGTCAACTCCCGTCTTTACGACATCGGGGGCCGTAGCAAGACCGACCTTCTTTAGGGTGTCCTTGAGCTTAACCCTGTCCGTCTCAAGCCTCTCGGATGCAAGCGAACCAAACACCTTATAGCCCTTGGAATGCAACCATTCCGGGAGGCTGTCATTATAAACATCGGTGAACATCACCATGTCCACTTTATCGAGGATTTTCCAGAAGCTATCCGCCACCTCAAACTCATCGAAGCCCCGGCCTATCTCATCAAGGACTATGCGCGGCGCAGGCTCCACAACATCCAGGAAGTAATATACCTTCCCGAAGTCCCGACCGAGACGGCGCGGTACATGTTGAAACAGTCCGCGATCAACAACGAGCACCGACTTGGACGTTAAATCTATCTTAGAGATAGAATTAACGTTATTCTTATCCTTGGGATAGGATTCACGTTCCGCGTCCACGACCACCTTGCCGCGCTTCTTAAGCCAGTCGCGCTCCCGTTCCATGCCCTGAATATCGTCGAACACAACCTTGTCGGCCTTGTTCGCCCAAGGACGCCAGCCGTCTACCCGTTTAACGTCCGCGCTCTCGCCGGGGATATGGACCCCTTTCTTCCGGGTCCAGAACCAGACGACGTTGCCCGTGTCCGCCATCTCTTCGGCCTTGCCGTATGCGGCACCGCTATCCGACATGAAAAGAATCTTTGAAGGCATTATTGCTCCTTGTTAAGTTCTGGATACTCGCCCTTCAGTTCCTCGCGCACCTCGGCACGACCGTCTGCTATGGCGCTACTCCATGCGTCGCGTTTGTCGTCAACGCTCATCGTGTCGTATCCGGGGCTATACATAAGCTCCCGTACCTTCTGGTATGCCCTCTGTCCGCCCCTGGTAGCATATTGCTCATACTGCTCCGGCGTCAACTTCACACTGCCCATCTTCTGGCCTACCGGGCCGGGCATGAGGCCGATGGACACTATCTCCTTGTCCACGGGGTCGTTCGACTGAGTGGAAATCCAGACTGGAGAGACGGCCCTGTAAAGAGCGTTCCCCTCACGCTTGAGCGGTTTTCCCCAAAGGTCGTACCGTGCAGGTAGCGTCTCGGATGCACCGGGAACTTTGCTCTTGAACAGACTGAGCATGTCCTTTGCCTCGCGGAGATACGGGTCTTTCAGGTCCGCCACTTCCGATACCGCTCCCGGTATATAAGAGGCGGCGTAGTTCCTGAGCCAGTACCCGGCTTCATTACTGTCATGCAGGGCTTCCAGTGCGTCCCTGAGACCTTTCGAGTACGTCCTGTCGAGTGCGTTATTCCCTATGGACATGGCGATCTTGCCGAACACGTCCTGCGCGTCCGTGACGGAAAGCTGCTTGCCCTGTACGGCGTTTATAGTGTCTACCGTCAGCGCCAGCGGGGTCGCTATCGGCTCAAGGTTGACATAAGAAAAACGAGTATCGCTCTCCGCTGTAGGCTTGATGCTTTCCGGGGCTATCCCGGCAGTCTTCTCTTTCGTGAACTTCTCTCCAGGCTTGTTCGCCGGGCTCGCCGTTATGTCTCCGCCCAAAGCCTTGAGCGTGAGATACGCGGACAGGAGCAGGGTGCTCCCAACCGTGGCCTTACCGAAACCTTCTGCCCATTCGGCCGGAGGCAGGGACTTGTACTTGATGCCGAGACGCGCAAAGTTGAGCGGCGTATGCTCAAGGCCGAATTTTAGGAGGTTTATCTGGGTATTAAAGAACGGCATTACCTCCTGCAAGGGTTTTGCGCCAAGAACCCGGATGTTTCTGACCGCCGCAACTTTCCTGCTATACGCGCCAAGATTCTGGCCGAACGTGCGGTACTTGCTTTCATCTGAGGCGCGGGACAGCATATCCTGCGGCGGGTTTTTCAAAAGTTCCGCGGACCTGCCTACGAGGGCATCGCCACGCTTCCCTTCCATAAACGCCTTCCGGTACGCAAGCGCGTGGAGTTCGGCGGTGTAGTTTATCCCTGCGAAAAAATCGGTAACCGTGCCGAATATGCGGAACGGTATGCCTATCGCTTCTCCAAGTTTCCCCTTTATCGGGGCCAGTTTCCAGCCAGACTCATCAAATATGTTCGGGTTTTTCATCCTCTCTGGGTTCTTGAGAGTGGCTAAGCCTTCTTGAGCGCCGAACCTTATCCCGTTAAGCGTGGAGGCTACCTGCCTTCCTGCTTCCGTGGCGAACACCTCCTGTGGCCGGTTCTCTATTTTGGAGCGTACGCCCTCTACAACGCCCGCGACGCCGCGCGCGGGAGCCTTGAGCAGCAGTGCCGATGTGTCGCCAAGCGCCTTTTTTGCCCAGGATGTAGGCCGGGACAACATCGCGTTCCTGCGGATATAGAAGAGTTTGTCCCACCAGTTCGGCTCATTAAGCCCCTTTAATTCCCTGTCAATGGCTTCCGGTTTAGTCAGGTCTATGCCGCCCATGCGTTCTTGTATCTGCTGCGGGCTGAACCCTTGCCGTTTAAGCACCCTCATTACCTGCTGGACAGCCTTAATCCTGCCCTGCTCCGAAACATCGGCGGAACTGATCTTGGCCCGCCTTATGGCAAGCTCACGGGCCGTTGACGTACCCATATCGGCATCAAGTCCTATTGCCCGGACCGCCCGCGCGGTTATCTCGCGTCTCTGCTCCGGTGCCAGGTCGGGCTTGTCAAGCTCCGCCAGGTAGCCGGTAGCGAGCTCCCTGAGCCTGTGCGCGATGGATTCCCTGGACGTGCCACTGCCGTTCATGTATTCGGACTCTATATCGCTCAGACTGAGGCCGCTCTTCCGTCCCTCGTCTATCGTGTCTATAAAGGAATGGGTCTCCTTGTTCTTCAGGTCGGGCTCAAGGACACGCCTTATCGTCTCGTAGGATGCGCTCTGGCTTCGAGGTGTCTCCATGTGCTTTACGAACGTGTCGCCGGAGGGCGTCATGCCCGTTCCGCCAACCGGGGTATAGCCGCCCATCCTGCCTTGAAGCTCCAACGTCTTAGAAAGCTTCTCTATGTCCACCTTTGACTTCGCGCCGCTCCTGAAGAGCCTGTACGTCGCGTCGAGGGGTGCCCCCCTCTGCTCGCCCTCAAGCCTGAGCATGGCAAAACGCTCGAAGTCGGCGGCCTTGACCTCCGGGTTCTTGCTGCCGAGCGTTGCCTTCGCGGTCTCGGAGAACTTCTTTATCGCCCGCACACCGCTCGGATGCCGCTTCCCGAACTTCGCGTCCGCGTACTCGCGGTAGAGGTTGCCGAGCTTTTCGGCCGGCAGGTCGGTAAGCGATTTAATGGGCGCGGCAGCCGGGGCGACCGTCTCCTTTTGGACGGATGCCTCACTGTTGGCAGTTGTGGCCTTTGCCTTATCGAACAGGTTGGGCGCAAGGCCGCCGGTGAACAGGGACCCCTCCTCGCCCGCTTTGGCTGCCGCGCCCTCTTTCGGGCCCCTTATGGCACTACCCATCTCCGCTTGTGCGCGTTCCTTCGCAAGCTGGCCATCTGAACCTATCGGCTCGTCAAAGATGGAAGGTTTCGCCTGTTCTGCCAAAAGTGCGTCAGTTTTCTGCTTCCAATAATCTAATCCCTCGCCTGCTGCCTTATACGGCATTTCAACATTCGATGTGGCAAGAGGCCCTTTATGCTTCAACGTCTCGCCCAAGTCATATTCCGGACCCTTCACGTCAACCGCCTTTATGGTCTCCTCTGGGGCCAGGCGTATTCGCTTGCCGTCCTTCAGGACCAGGAACCCGTCCTCATCGTAGCCCTCGACCCGGTAGGTATCGCTCTCGGTCTTTACCTCCATGCCGGGCATAAGGTCGGCCTCGTTGACATCCACCGGTTCGCCAGTTGGCTTGGCCCCGAAGTTCTGTCTCTTGATATGCTCCATCGCGGCGTCGGCAATGAACTGCTGGTTTGTGGTGAGCGGCTTCCCGTCGAGTATCTTCTGGAGCGCGGGAATAACGTCTTTCTTGGATAGACCCTCGAACGGCTTGGGCATACCCGCCCCGTCTACCTGCCAGCGGTTCATCTCCGCCCCGTAGGTAGCCGACATCGTTTTCTGGACATCGTTCCCGTCCAGGCGCGACATTATCTTCTTCTTGGGCGCGGCCTGCTTAACATCCTCAAGCATCCCCTCGATGCCAGTCCTGATGGTGCCTTCCGGGTCTGGAAGCTCATAGCCGTAGTTCTGGGTCAGGTCGGAGGCGTGTGCCTTGATAAAGTCGTTCTCCGCCTTTGGCTTGAGCGGCTGCTGCTCCGGCACAGTAGCGGGTGCGGCCGCCTCTGTATGACGCGGCATAACCCCTGCCGGTCCCGGCGTCGGCTCTGGGGGCGCGAATAGCATCTGGCCTATCCTGTGCGCAGCCTGCTCGTTTTTCACGGATAACGGGTTCTTGTCTCCCGGCATACGCACCGGCTCGCCCGTCGCGCGGTCGAATATCAGGAAGCGGCCCTTGAGTTTGCCCTTGCCCTGTATGACCTCATACGGCGATTCCGACGCGGCTGCGGCCGCCTCTGCGGGCGCAATAGGGGCCGGGGCTACTCCGGGCGAGGGTACCGGTGTTGGCGCCTCCTGCGGCACCTCCGCTGCTCTCGGCATAATACCGCCCTGCCCTATCGGGAAGGCCGATGACCTGACTGCCTTCGGGGGCGGTATGTATGTATCGTTGGGGTTCGCGTTCCTGCCAAGCTGCTCGGCCGACGAGCGGGCTGGCCTCTGGTTGTATCTGGCGGCCTCCGCGTTCGCCCTCGCGTCCTCGGCGTCGCGCATGGCCTTCATGCGGCTCATAAGGCCCGCAGTCGGGTCCGAGACGTATGCCTTCGGGGTAAAGCTTCTCTCGGCGCTGTCAAGGTGGCTGGTAACCTCGGCGGGGGCGCTCATTGCCGGGACGGGACGCCCTCCCGCCGCGCGCGCTCCCTCAACCCCTATGCCAGCCAGCATGGACAGGTCCGCCAGCGTTGGTATGAGATTGTCGCCGGAGAACGCCGCCTTCGGGTTTCTCGCTATGTCGGCGTAATGCCTCGGCAGGGCCGTGACGCCCTCAACCGCCTGCTGTCCGGCCTCCCTCAGGCTGCCCGGCAGGTAATGGGCGTATTTCTTCTGCACATCCTCGCCGCGAGCGAGCGAACCGAATATGCCGGTCGGGTCAAGCATCCCTTCCGCGACTCTGGATGCTCCGCGCAGGTCAGACATAATGCCGGAGCCTATGTCCGAGACTGTCTTGCCCACCACGTCGCGCATGAATGAAGGCTTATCGCTTGCCGGTGCCATAACCGCCGTCGGTGCGGAGGCACTGCCTGAGAACGGGTCATGGTCAATGGGGACAAGCTTGGGTGCCTCCTGTTTGAACGGGTCATGGTCAATGGGTATAAGACTTGGCATCTTACTGCCTCACTTCAAGGTATTTGCCGGGCCGCTTCGGGTCAGAAACGTACCATTTGCCATCGGGGGCCTGCCTCGCGCCAGCCATCGGGGGCCTTGCGGTCGCCGCAAGCTTGGGGGGCGTCGCCGTGCTCCTTGCCGCCACGGGGGCTCTTTCGAGTTTCATCGGTGCCTCCATAGCGGCGCGGAAGAACTGCTTATTCTCGCGCACTTTCTCCTGCGCCGCTCGGCTTGCAGGCGTCAGGCCGAGAACCTTGTCCGCCTCTGCCGGGTCTATTCCGTAGTTCGCGGATATAGCATCAATCGCGTCGTAGGCTTCCGGCGTCATAGCCGCCTGGTTCATCTTCCCATGCACGTTCATTATCCCCTGCGCCATCAGGGATGCCTTAGCCTGTGTCCCGAATTTATATAGGTTGTCCTGGTACGCTTTGCTGCCCTTCACTGGGACGCCCTCTTTATCCGCCAGCAGCTTGAGACGCCAGCCTTCCAGCGTCCTCATCTTATTCTTATCCGCGAGGTCGGCATCGTGGTAACGCTTCGTCTCTTCAAGCACCGCCGTCTCCTTTTCGAGTTCCTTCTGCTTAATCCCCCTGTCCTGAGCGCCCGTATATGCCTCATACAACCGCTTCATCAGGCCGGGCTCATTGGCCTTATCCGCGAGTGCCATGTTGGCCGGGCTGAAAAACGCGCCCGCCTGTTCGGGAGTGGCCGTTTCAGGGTTGAAGTTCTTGGCCGCGCTCATCAGGGCCACGCCGGGATTCCGCTCCATCTCCTGCTTCGCCCGGTACTCCGCTGCCCATTCGGGGTTGCCCATCCCGGTGATGTTGCCGGATGCGTCGGTCATTAACTTAGCGGACGGGTCGGCAGCCGCAATCGAGCGGTACGCCGCCGCCTCAGCAGGGCTGGCCGCCGGGGGCGCGAAGTTCGTGCCCGGACGCGGGACCGCCCTCGGCATAAGCTCACCGTTGCCGGGTGCAATAGGGGCAGCGGCGGGGAATGACGGCATGGCCGCCGGAGTCGCTTCCGCTACTTGGGGCGCACCACCACCAGTCAGGCCGGACAGATACCCGGACAGGCCCCTGTGGTACGTCTTGGCCGTGCCTATCGCCGCCCGGAGCACCGCAGGGTCGTCTATCTTGCCCTTGCTCAGGACGCCGCGCATCAGGTCGTCAAGCTGGCCGCTGTTCGCCTCGTGGTATGCCGCCACCGGGGCTACGGAAGTGGCAAGGGGCGGCGGCGCGGGCAGGCCCGCATCTACCGAGGCGCGTGGCATTAAAACGTTATTGTCGGGCATAATCCCCCCGTAATGGTTAAGGCGCGTCCGTTTCCCTGGTACTCTGGTTTGTGCTTAATGTAACCGTATTACCAGTAACCGGGTTTACTTCGTCCTGTGCACCTGATATGGTCGTGGTCCTCGTGCCGGACTGGTGCGATACGCTGTCGGCTATATGTGCGCTCGTTGATACGCTTGTGAACGCCGAGGAAGCCACCTGCGACTGGAACTGCGCCACGTCCCGGAGCGATTCCACGTTTATCCTGAGCCGCTCTACGAAGTTCTGCAGCAGCACCTCGCCCTGCTTGATGGACACCTCGGCGTCGTTCCGGTTCTGGGTGATCTGCGCGTTCACCACGGCCATCTGCCACTCTATTGCCGTCTGAACTATAGTCCTGGCGAAATCGGCCGCCACCCTGTACGATGTTTCGGTCGCCTGCCGGTTGAGGTCCAGGTACTCCTGGTCAAACTTGTCCATCTCGTACAGGAGCATCGTGGCCAGCGTCCCGTCCGGCAGCGGGGCCCCGAACTCGCCCCACTGCCTCTTCACGGCGTCAAGCCTGTCGTTGAGCATCTGCTTGGCGCGTTCTATGCCTCGCTGCCATATCGCAGCCTCCACGTCCGGCGTCATCCCGGTCGAGCCGAACGTAAGCAGGCTCGCATAGGGGACGCCCGTAGGGATAGCCGCCTGGTTCGGGTTGTTGAACGTCACGTTCGCCACTTGGCTCGCCGCCGTAACCAACGCCTGCAACGTGCCTTGCAGGCTCCCGACGTTGGCCGTCAGGCTCTGTATAATTTGAGACGTTACCAAATACTGCTGGTTTACAAGACCGCCCGCATCGTATCCTGCCATTTTTACCTCACACCGAATAAGTGCCGCACTGCGTCACTATCGTAAACGTGCCGTTCGTCGAATCACCAGCATAATAGGGGTTAAGCTGGTTATAAGGAGCTCCCGCGAAGGATGGGGACGAAAGCAGGACGTTCCCGTCGAAGTTGCGGAAGAACGCTTGGGTCGCCGTAGATGTCACGTTGTGGTTCGAATCCTGTGTCTTTGTGGCCCGAATTTCGAGTATCCCCTTTGAGTTAGGGTACATCTGAATCGTCGAGTTTATACCCGACAGCAGTACCACCGTGGGGTAGTTCTTCGGCAAGCTCGTCTTGTAGTTCAGGGCGCGGTCATACCATAGCGTCTCGACCAGACTGCCGTCATAGTTCTTGGCGGCCGTGAAATAACCCTGGTTTATTACGCCCTGCGTCCTGTAATTGGTAACTCCGGTCGTGAAGGCATCGAACGCCGGATTATAGAGTCCTCCGTTTATGGCCGCAGAGATTACAGTGCGGCCGTCTTTGGCCGTCGCCGAAATCTTGTTTCCCGTTCCACCTGCCCAGTTGACGGCATAATTCAAGCTGTCGAACGACGTAGGGCGCCATGCCCAGGTATCGGGGTCGGTCATAGTCCCCGCGTTTGCGGGCTGCTGCCCGGCCTGTAAATTGAATATAGCTATGCCGCCGCCGCCCGTCAGCGGGCTCGCCGACACGAAGATGTAGGCATACTGGTCGTCCGCTATCACGTCGTAGTAGCTTGCGGAGTTCCATGTCTTGCGCACGGACAAGTCCCATCCCCACCTGACATGCCCGTCGTTTATGTCCAGCAGGTAGAACGCGCTGATGGAATCCTGGTTATAGGCCCCCGTCGTGCTGTTGTCGCGCCAGTTCGGCTCGCAAAAGACGCAGCACAGGACGCCGTACTTGGTTATACAGGCCGCCTGGAGCCCAGCCATATATGGTCTTGGGTCCGTCCCCGGCACCGAGGGCACGACGGACCCCGTAAGCTGCCATATCAGATAAGTTTTCTCCCAGATAAGCCTCATATTGGCGTCATAAAGCTTGATGAACCAGTAGAGATGCGCCCAGTCCGGGGCGTATGTCCCGCCAATGAAGAAGTTCTTGAGTTGCGGTATGTGCTGAACCTCATTCTGCGTACCCGCCACCGCTGGAGCCTGTACTATCGCAGGTGCGGTATGCACATGAATCTGCTGATAGTCGCCTATCTGCCGGGTGCCGATGCTGCTTCCAGCCGGCCTCGCCCCATGCCTCCCGACCTGCTGTAGCCCGGAGAGCCTGCGTGCATCATCCGCGAGGAAGCTCTGCCGCCTGATGCCAGCCCGGCCCTCGGCCATCCCGCGTTCAATGTCGCCGGTATATATGATGCGCCTCGGCATTAGAGCTTCCTTCCGAGAATTGCCATCCGCATCTCCAGGTCCTTCAGGTCAAGGTCGCCGCCGTTCACATTACACACGTTGAAGCCGAGCGCCCGACTCTTGATGCCACGGCCCGGCTTGATTCTCTCCGTGCGTATGCCATCGGCGGTAGAGATTACCGTCTGGTCGGCGGCAACAACTCCCCCGTCCGTCACGGTCTCTATCTCGATACCGGCCCCGCCGAAGTCCGCTATAACGTCCAGGACCTGCTTCAGATTCGAGCTTCCGAAATCAGTGAGCGCAGTCTGGAAGGAGGCGACGATTGGCGTCCCGGCGTCGTCGGTGCCCTCCAGCGAGAACAGGCCGTTCGGACCAGCCGCCAGCACCTTACCCGCGAACTCGCAGAACGAGTTGAACCGGAAGTTGCCGTACTCGGTTATCGCCATCGTCTCCGTGTTTAGGACTACCGCTTGGAACCCCATTTAATACCCCGCGTCGGCGTACAGATGCAGAGAAGGCGTCGGCGGCTTAGTGCCGCAGATTATCAACAGTAACGGAGTGACCGCGCCTGCGAACTTCGGCGTCGGCGGCAAAGTACCCACGTTCAGCGAGGGGAACCCGCCCGCCACCGCTGCAGAAAACGACGGGGGATTGGTTCCGACATTCAGGAAGCTGAACGAGTTAAGCACCACCTTCGCAGCCGGGGCCTTCGTCCCCACGTTAAGGCTCGGCCGCCCATGCAGTACCATGTACGGGGCTGGAGGGGTGGTGCCTGCTATGACCTTGAAGTCGCCCACAGCTTAGTTCTCCGTGATGGTCGTAAGCGTGTTGCTCCACACATACGGCTGCCCGGCAGTGGTGCTCGGCGTGGCGGCCGTGTTAACCTCCATCGTCCCGTTGGCCGCCGCGTCCATGTCCCAGCGCATGTACTGGTGCGAGGAATCAAGGCCGTCGCTGTCCGCTACGGAGCCCTTGAACCGCACCCAGGTTATCGTGCCGGTAGCGAGGCACGATAGGGTCTGGAGCGTGGCTACGCCCAGCGGGGTACCCGGTCCGAATATGCCGCCGCCCTGGAACGCCCCCATAGGTATTCCGTTGGCGGGCGCCACGCTCGATATGAGGTTTGTGTCTCCGAAATGATTGTTCACGGTGGCTACAATCGTAGTAGTGGTCGGGTTTATCGGGAGAGTTGCGAAATTCGCACCCCCTGGGTATATTCCGGGCCAGCCGCCAGTCCCTATCGTCTTGAATGGCCCAAGTCCGGGCAGACCGAAGATTATGATTACTCCGGAACCGCCCGACGCGGCAGAGTACCCGGTGAAGCAGGAGCCCGCGTTGATGGATGCTATGATGTCGAGCGCGGTCTGCGCGAGCGATGTATTGAAGGCGACGGAGCCGAACGGGAGTATCTGCACGCCTCCCACCGTTATACCGTCAACCGAGCCTGAGCCGCCAGACGACAGCGTCAGTTTCCCTTGCGGCAATACCTCCGGCGTGAATCCGTTGCCGCCTACCGTTATAGTTGCGAGCTTGACGGCGTTGCCCTTCTGGTTGGCCGCCTGGTCCGCGTTGTCCGGCCGCGTCCCTGCGTAGATGTCGAGGACCCCGTTGGCGAGTGCTGCGGCGAGAGAACCGTACTGCGCAGTGAAGTTCCTTAATGCTGTCGAGCGAGAGTTGCCCATTTAAGACCTCCTCTATGGAAAAGCGATTATTGCTTTATTTATCGAACCCCTGACGAATATCGCCGCGCCCCGCGGCATTCCGGATGGGCCTCTGTATTTCCTTGCGGATATATTCCCGAAAATCCCGTTGTTCGTTCCCCAGCACAGGCCTCCGTTGGTATACATGACAATAGTCTTCCCCTGCATGAAATCAAGTTTGCGTTTCCCGAACAGACGGCTATCGACGTATGTCCAAGCCCCTTTTATGACAGGCTTGTCATATATTTCTCGCCAATACATCTTGTCGGGATTAAGACCGCCCAACCAGTAAACCTTTTCGGTGGTAGATATAAATATGCCGTCGTCCACTGGCGCGAACATCGTTATGTCGGCCGGGAACTGCTTGTACCCGTTGCGCATGTCCACCTGGTTCATCGCCAGGGTGTCCGTCACCCAGAGCACGTTCTTCTGGCAGATATACAGTGCTCCGTTGTAGTAGCCGATTATCTGCCCGGGCGGCGGCGCAGACTTGTATTTGGCCGTCGGCGTGTCGAAGTTATAGCCCTGGCCGTTCTTTATATATCCGATGACCGTCCCGTTCGTGTAATACACGACGCCATTGTGCGTGACAAATGACATCGGGCTGTCTCCCACCCATAACGGGTACTGCGGCTGAGCCATGTCTATGAACCGTCCTTAGTTGTATCCATAAATCTTTACCTCGCCACTCGCCCCTTCTCCGCCTTACGGCCCTATCCTCCAACCCCAAATTTTTGTAGACCCGGCAGTTATGTACGCCCCGTTCCCCTGGACATCCATTTTGGCCCGGACTTTCCAAGTGGTAGAAGCGGAAACGTGGACGAAGTCTACCCCGGCAGGCAATGTAAAACCCGTGCCTGTGTTGACTATGGAACAACCGCAAACCGAATTTGTTCCATCCGACAACTGCCAACTATACCCGTTAGATACTCCGGCCGTTGGATAAACAGATACGCTCCCTCCCACCAACCATGTGCCCGCCGTGAGGCTGATGCTGGGGCCGTTATACCAGACTCCGGCGGTTGGCATATTTATATTCGCCGCCAGAGTGGCAGAGAAATAGTCAGTCCCATTCACCAGCGTCGTTGTCCCGCCCGCGCCGTCGCCCTTGAGGATGGACGTGCCGGACGTGAGAGGGCAGTAGCCCATGCCCGCCCATGAAGAGGCGGTCCCGTTCGTCGTCAGTACCTGACCGGAATGGCCGGTCTGCGCTGGCAGGATGTAATCGGCGTCTCCCGGAGATGCGGCCGATGCGCCAGTGCCGTTCCCCTTCATGATCCCGACCACGGGCGTCGTAATGGTTATCGCGGGCGTGGAGGTCGGGTTCGCCACCGTGCCTCCGAAGCCGTTCGCGGACGTTACGGCCAGGCTTGTCAACGCGCCCACGTCTGCACCAGTCAGGCTCAGGCTGGTGCCGGACATCGCGTGCCCGTTCAGCATGAAGGATGTAGGCACGGCCCCCACGTCCGAGGCCGCCAGGGTTATATTCCCCGATAGTGGCTTGGAGTTTACGGTGGTCGTGGTGGGCACCTTGCCGGAAAGGCTCGTATTTATCGCGCCCAGGTCGGACGACAGGTTCGTCACGTCCGCCTCGTTTATGGAATGGTAGCCCGGAGTGGTCGTTATCCCGCTGTTGTTTCCAAAAAACTTATGCGGCGCAACGCTTGACAGCGTGTAGGCCAGTGCGGGTGCCGTCGTAGAGTTTGTCACGGCCGCAGTGAACAGGGGCGTCAGGTTCCCGGACGAGAAGTTTGTAACTGTGCCGGTGCCGGTTACGGTCGTCCAGCCGGAGTCGTAATCGGCGTTGCTGTTCTTTACAAGGACCTGTCCGGTAACACCCCCTGCCGGTACGCCTGTTGCCGTGGGGAGGTTATACCATCCCTTGGCGCCTGCGCCGTTCGTGCCGTAGACCTTAGAGTTTCCGGGCGAGGCAGAGTCCCCGGCCAGCGTTACTATGCTTCCCGAACTTACCACGGACTGCCCGAAAGAGACCTTCGCCGCATAGGAGCCCGAGTAATCGGCGAATATGGGGACTACGTTGCCGCTCCTGCCATTAAAGCTAAAAACCATATTGGGGACCCCGTTTACTATCGACCACGGTATGCTCGTGACCCACGCATTCAGTGTTCCGTCGCTGGAAATCGGTATGGCCCCCACGGAAGGGATGGTGGACGCGCTTGCCGGGTTCTGCACGACAAGGGCGGAGCCGTTAAGGGTGGCGGTCCCGTTGGCGGCGCCACGTCTCGCCGCCGTATTGCCTGAATACGTATTGAACGAAGCCTCGTCCTTCTTTGTGGTTATCGCCGCCCCAAGTTCCGCGAACGCTCCATTGAGGCTGTTGATGAACTGCCAGCCAGTCCCGTCCGGGACCGGGAAGGTTGACCAGGCATAGGCCGTACCCTTCCCGATTATCAGGTTTGAGAGATAAAAAACGGATGCAATCAACAACACTATTACGACGGCCGAGGCGATGTATTTTTTCATTGTGTATCGCTCCTTATGGTAGAAGGGCACCGAAATCGCTGAGCGCCCCCACGTCCGGAACGGAACCTACGCTTGGGAACGCATGGCCTATTACCGTGAGCACTGGAGAAAGCGAAAGGTCCGGGTTCACCGTCATCAGGTAGCCGTTCTGCACACAGAAGCAGTTCGTGCCGTCCGAGTACAGGCTGTGCGTGAAGTTCGCTGAGACCTTCACCATGCCCGGCCTTTGCCACGGGAAGCCGTCCCGGTCGAGGTCTATGTTCAGCGCGGCGGCAAGCTCGGTCGGCTTTATGTCGGTGCGCGGTTGGATGTTCACTATGCCGTCGAACTTCCCAAAGTGGACCGACTGCGGGAGTCCGGCTGATTTCGACCTAACAGTCTGCGTCTGTCTCGCCACTAGTTTACCTTCCGGTTAGGACTGGCCCGCGAAAATGAGTTTCCTTTTGGTATTTTCCACGAACATTCCGTACTGGTTCTCGAAGTAAGTCGCAAGCTCTGGGTGCAGCGTCTCGGAGTCGTTCTTCAGGTACGCGCACCTCTTGGCCCAATACTTCACGCCCTCAAGGTATTCATCGTCCAGTTCAAGCTCAAGGTCGGTGATAACGTTGCCGCTCGTATCGAATACGGAATTGAGCGGCTTCCGGTAAACGGTCGCATCATACGTGTAGTTGATGTCCGGCGTCGGCCATACGATGACCGTGTGAGGGGCCGCGTCGGTTATCATCATTCTCGGTGTAGCCGGAGTCGTGTTGCGCCAGCCGGGAACCATCCTGTTCATCCAGCCGAGCGTCTTCTTCTCAAGTGGCCACCTGCCGCCGTGCTGCTCCAGGATGTCAACGACGAACACGCGCGGGTCGATTGCATACGCCGATACCCCAGCAAGGAGGTAAATCTGGCAGATGGACGTGCCGCCGGAAAGCGACGGGGCCGTACCCACGAGGTTCCCGCCGGACGCCGCGACTATCACCGCGTACCCGTTCGGGTTCGCGCCCGTACCTGCTACTGCGGTCAGGGTCAGCGTCCCGCCTCCTGCACTCGCGTCAGCCGCGTATACCGGGTTCCCGGAAGCGATGTAGCCCGCAGTAAGCATGAATGCGTTGATGTTGGCCGCGAGGTCCGTGGCGGTCTGTGCGAGGGTCGCGTTGAACGGTACGGCCGCCGATGTCACGGTAATCCCGTTCACCTTCACGCTGTCAACCTGCCCGGACGTACCGGCCAGCGTAATCACGGCGGAGGCCAGGACCTCGCCTACAGTGAAGCTGTCCTTGAATATCCTTGTGTCGCGGCAAAACTTCACCTGCCCCTCCTGGATATGCCCGGCAAGCTCACGGTCGGTCCAGAGCGGGACAATGCCGTTGTCGTCGAGTTCGTTGCGCAGTATATTAAGGAGAAGTCCTACATTCACGCCGTCGCCTCCGCCAGTTCTTCGGCCTCCGGTTCCTGCGGCTTCATCTCCTCGGCCGTCCTTATGCGAATCCTCGGACGCTTCTTAGGCTTCGCCTTCTTTCTGGGAGTGGCCTTCTTCTTATCCGCGACAATTGGCTGCTCCGGCTTCTCTGGCACTTCCTCAACCTTCTGTGCCTCTACCGAGTCGGACTCCGGCGCATCGCAGGGTTCCATGTACGGAAGCATGGCCTTCAGAAAGGTCCACGGCATTATCCGGCCGGTCTCCCTGTTCCTGAGATGGGTCGTAGTCTGGACGGGGTTCTTGTTGATCTTTTCCTGTTTCTGCTCGTCAATTTTTATCGGCATTTACTGGACCCTCCGCTCCCGAAGCTGTCTCTGCCTCGGCTGGTGCGTCTTCCGCTCCCGGCTCGGAATAGTTGTAGGGTTCCATGTTTGCAAGCCCAGCCTTGACCGCCGACCACGGCATGATGCGGCCGTTGTCCTTGTTTCTCAGGTGTGTAGATGTCTGCGTCGGTCCCATGCTCTCTCCTTTTTCTTGGAAGGGAGACGAGGCCCAGAAGGCCCCGCCTCCCGAATTCATTAATGCTTGAGAATTACTCCGGTGGTGGAGGACGAGTATTTGGTGAACGTAACCCCACCTACCGCAATCGTGGTCGCATGGACTGCGCCATAGGTTGCTCCGCTCACGTTCGTGAAGGCTCCGGTGGAACCCGATACCTTCCCAGTCCCCCTGAAAGTGCCTGCGCCTACGTCGAGTACCGTGGTGCCCGACGTGTTCTTTATCTTGCTGCTGGTAAGCTCGCCTATGCTCATCTGCTCGCGCTCAAAGGCATAAGCGCAGGCCGCTATCAGGACCAGAACGATGGTCAGCGGCATTATCCATTTCCTCATGTCATGCCTCCTTCCCCTTTATCCAGGGTATCGGTTAAAGGTTTAGGTCTCGTCGGCGCAGAGGGCCACGACTTCGACCGAACCGGCGACTATCGGCCCGCCCGTCACCGAGAGCGTCAGGCAGATGTAGGTGTCCGCCGGGGTCAGGTTCAGGTATCCGCCCGCCGTCACGTAGGCGTCCGTCCCGCCCGCACCGGTGGTCAGAGTCCCGGCGGCGGCGTTCAGGTTCGCGCTTGCGTCGAAGCTGTTGTTCGACACTGCGGACCCGACAATATCGCTGTAAATGCCGACCGCCGCCGTAGAGGTGAGGCCGGTAGGCGTCACCACTTTTAATGTCACGTTCTTGCACCTGTGACCGGCCGGTAGCTTGAAGGCGTAAAGCACGTCACTGGTAGCCACGCCCGCGAGGTCGAAGGTGTGCGTCATCTTGTAGTCGGGCCTGCCACCCGCCGCGTCGGAGGGACGCCCAGCCTGTAACTGTAATATGTTGTTTGCCATTGCTATTTCTCCTTGTTTGCGTTAAGGCCTGGAGCCGCCGTTTTCAGGCGGCCCCGTGCCTAAGTTATTTGCCGAATCCTAATACACTACGGAGACGCCCAGGCGGTTCGGCTTATAAGTCTTGAACCCGTAGGTGACCAGGCCCTTCAGTATCGTCTCGAAGGTCTTGGACGGGCGGGAGTTTTCCAGCTTTTTAAGCTGCGAGGCGTACATGATGCAGCCCTTGCCGCCGAAGAGTACCTCGGTGCAGGTCGTGCCCGAGATGGTCGTGGTGGCCAAGTGCTCGTTCACGTAGAGGTTGAGATTGCATATCGGGTACGGAACCCTGCCGTTGCCCTTCAGGATAGAGCCGTCCTTTTCGCCCATCATGCTCGCGGACTTGATGTCGGAGTTCATTATCAGGTTCATCACCCACTCCGGCACTATCGCCCACCTCTGGCCGATGGGCACGTTGGCCTCTCCGAGGACGGATGAAAGGTTCGTGAGCCACTGGATCATCGAGGCCGCTACAAGCTGGAGCGGTCCGCCAGCGGCGCCGATATTGGCGGTGCCGCCAATGTTGTACCTGTGCGACTTTGCGCCAGCATTGGTGGCTCCGACGACGGTGTTGTTAACGTCGGCATCCGCACCTACGCTCTGGAGTATCACCTTGTCCTGGTCGTTCTTCACGTCTATTGCCGCCTGCGCCATCAAGGCGTTGCGCCAGTTCGCGTTCTTCTTCATCTGCGCTTCCTGTATGTCATCGATGATGGGGGAGAACGCGGCCGACCGGTTCAGGTAGAGCGTGACCTTCGGGCTGTCGAGCGCGGTCGTAACAAGCTCGTCGCCGGGGCCGAAGTCCCTCTGGATGGGCACGTTCGGGATATTGGACATTATCATCGTGTCCCCGCCCTCCTGAAGCTCGCCCGTGGTCTCGCATATCTCCTCGAACGTGTTTACGTCATTGTCCTTTTCAATCAGGCCCGGATACCACAGTATCGGGGTCAGCCCGTTCGGGCCGGACGAAGACATATCGTTTAAAATGCCTGGTGCTATCTGCATAGCCATTTCAAATCTCTCTTTCTGCCCCTTTCACGGGGCTAAGAGACCCGCCCCTCCTGTATGGCAAGCACGAGGTCGTCGTACATGGCTTTCGCGGCAGGAAGCGGCTTCCCGTCCTTGTAATACCTGCCGGCGGAACCCTTGAAATACTCCGTCTCGAACTTGACCTTCTCGGCGCGGGTCCATATTTTTTTGTCTGGTGCGGGCTGCTTCGCGCCCCTGCCCGCTCCCGGACCTGCCGCCTGTTCAGCGAGCAGTCTTTCCCTCTCGGCCTTCTCTTCGTCGGCCGCGAGGTCGGGTACGGGCGCGAGCGTGGCCTTGTATTTGGCCAGCTTGTCCAGCACCTTGTTTACGTTATGGTTTGCGTGTGCCGTCTTGAAAACATCAAGCCAGTCGTTCTCTTCGAGCCATGCCGCGAACTCCCGGCTGTTGCCTATTTCATAGGCGTCGGGCATCTGCGACAAAAGTTTCTCGTCGTATAGCTGCGCCGCCGACTTGGTTATGCCCGTCTTGAGCGCGCCCACCTCTTCGGTCACCGGGCCGAGGATTTCGCGTATCATCTCCTCGGTCATGCGCCTGTTCTGGCGGACGAGCCGGTTCACGGCCTCTTCTCCGAACTCCTGCCTGAGTGCTTCCATGTCCTCGTCGTTCTCGACTGCGGGCTTCGCAGCGGCGGCCGTCTTCTTGAGGGCTTCGTTCTCGGTTGCGAGCGCGGCGATTCGGGCGTTAAGGTCGGCCAGTTCCTTTGCGCGGCCTTCCTTATTCAACATCCCCTGGAGGACGTTAATCCGATGCTCAAGCTTCTCGTAGTCCGCCTTCGATACCGTGTCCACGGGCGCTGGCTTCGGTTCGGGCTTTGCCGGTTCGGGTATCGTCTCCGATGGCTCGCCCTCCGTCTTGGCGGGTTCCGGCCCCTCAAGTTCGAGGAGCGGCGTCTTCTCAATCAATTCCGCCATTTCAGCCTGTTCGCGTTCCACCTTGTCTGACACCTCGGCGGCCTTGGACTTCATTTCCTCAAGTGTCGGTTGCATTACTCCTCTGCCCATCTCTATCCCCTTTCGGCCAATCCGTCTTTACGGGCTTTGACCACTGTGCCGATGGCCTTCGGGCCGGTTCAGCGTTTACGTTATGCGCCTCCGATGGATGCAGTCCCCGTCAGGACATGCGGTTCCTTTAGGCGCGTCCCCTATCCAATAAGCGGCCTCTCGTCTCCGGCAGCCCTGCCGTCCGCTATCCTTTTCAAACTCTCCGCTGCCGTCTCCACCTGTTTTATAAACTCGGTGATGGCCTGGCCCTGCCCCTGTGCCCACCTTGCGAAGTAGTCCTCAGCGCAGGCGTTCCCCCCAAGCACCTTGAGCGAGCCTTCCAGCCAATCCTTGATGACCGGCCACTCCGGGCTGCGCATCAGCCGGACGAGCGCATCGTACTGTTCCACGCTCGGCCTGAGCAGCCCCCTATTCGGGTTGGACGTTACTCTGTCCATCCGTCGGCCCTCAGTTCGGCGGGTATCGACATCCCGGACGAGGAGCCGCCGACGAACACCCTCCTTGCGGCCTTGCGCATGTTCTTTGCCTCTTCCTCCATGCGTTCGGCCTGCACCTTCGCTGCGTCCTTTGCCCTCTTCATGCGGTCCGGGTCGGACTTCACCTCGTTGGCCTGCATGAGGCGGCGCGCGTCTTCTTCCGCCTGCCAGTCGCGTGAGGTCATCGTCATATCCGGTCTCATAAAAACCTCCGTCAGTTTTTTACGGTTGAAAAATCGCGGCCAGCCGTCATGTTACCGGCCGCATCTGTCTCCGCCGGTTTAGCGGGCGGCGCTGCCTGGCCCTGTTGCGCAGCGTTCAGGTCGCCCTTGAGTATCCGGCTTGGGTCGCTGCCCTCTTCCTTCAGCATGTCCTCTAAGTCGTTCTTGCGGCCCTCCATTCCGGTTATCTGTAAGTCGGTCGGGTTGTTCATCCCGGCTATGCGCTCCTGTCTGCGCCTGAGCTTGAGTTCCTTGGCAACGAGCGAATGTATGCCCTTGACCGTGACCTTCGCGACGGTCTTGATGGACTCGTCCTCGTCGAACAGCATGTTGTGGTTGTAGAGTCTGGCTATCGCCGGAGCTATTAGATTTGCCTCGATGTTGTCTACGTGAAGCTGGATGCGCAGGTTCTTGGCCGTCTCCGCGATAGATGCGCCGCCGAGCGTCGGGTTCGAGTCTGGGGCGGTTGGGTTAGGTATCCCGGCATCCATGTAAGCCTTCCCCTCGAACTTGTCGTAGACGGCCATCAGCGGGTCCGCCTTCATCGGGATGTCGTTGAACTTGACGGCGAAGCCTTTGCTCATCTGGTCGCTCGTGGACACTACCGGTGCCCACGGCTCGGGCTGCCAGTTGCTCGCGTTCGGTACGCGGTCATAGTCCACCTCCGGGATCGGGCCGGACGCTATCTCTATGTTCCGGCGCAGGTCCAGGAAGGCATCGCAGCAGAGCATCTGCGGTGCGCGTATCTGCTCGCACAGGCTCAGGTACCAGAACTGACCGGGCTCCATGCCGTAACCCGTGGCAGAGTATGGATGCTCACCAAGCGGGTTCGGGTTGAGAACGCAGCGGATGACGTGCCGGCCGATAAGCCACGCCTCTACCTCGTATTCGATGTCAGGATCCGGTATCCGCTTCTCGTCCAGGCCGTATTCTATAAGCAGGCTGCCGGGCACCGAGCCCCAGTAGTTGAGTGCGTCGATGAGCGGGTCTTTCTGCTCGGCGGTAGGCTCGACCTCTTTCGTAATGGCGGCCACGTCGGACGTGATGGTCTGCGTAACCCATCCCTCAAGCCCGCCCTGGTCATACTCGGAAAGAACCGCCCGAATCTCTTTGTCGTTGTAACCCGGAAGGCCAAGGAACTTGTTTATGTCCGCGCGGGAGAAGCGGTAGAAATCTATCAGCCCGCCCTTCCTGATGTCCGTAGTCCCGACGAGCGGGTATATGTTCTCGGGTGGACGGCGCTCGAAAATCACCCGGCGCTCAATGCCAGCCTTCATAACGTACTTGCCGCCCTTGCCGCGTACCCAGGAAAGAGACTTTTCGTTCCTAAGAACCGGGCCTTTAAGTACCGAGATCACGTTCCGGCAGTAATCGACGATGCACTCGTTTAGCGCGGCCGGACCGCCGCCCTCGTCCCACTGCGTCCGTATCTTCTTGTCCATCCCCTCGACTCGGCCCTTGGCCTCTTCTTTCAAGAGCACCTGAGCATGGTTGCGGGCCTCGGTCATCTTGAGCGCGAGTGCCTGCCCCAGGGCCGATTCATCAACCGGCTGCCCGGCGGCGGCCATCGGGGCCACCACTTCTCGGACGGTCTGGTTGAATACGTTGACCGTAATCTCCTGCTCGATGTCAGGCGGCAGGTCCGGCTTTGGCTCGACATCCAGCGTCCAGGGCGGGTCGTTCTGTTCGAGGATCGCCCGTATCTTCGACTGGAGCGTGGTGGACACGCTGTTCGTAATCATCGGGTACAACTTGCTGCCGCCCGGCATCTTGGCAATTGCTGCGAGCTTTTCCGGGTCATACAGGCCCCGCCACTGCCGGAGGTTGCGGAGCATCTGGGCGTCTATGCGCTCGGCGCGGGCATCTCTGGCTGCCTGCCAGTCGCTTCGGATAAGGTCGGCGAGCCGGGACGTTACCTCGGTACCATCGACCTCTCCCTCGGCAACTTTTAGCGCGGAATCGAGTTCGTCCACGGTCATAAGCGCTTCCGAGTCGGACTTCTTTTTGCCCATCAAGCCAGTCGCCATGCTCGCTCCGGGATGAAAATAAAAAGGCCCGGCTCCCATTTATGGGAATCGGGCCTCGGTATTTCACGATTAGCCAGTATTAAGTTTTTAGTGCCGCCTGCGTTTACGGTTTTTATGCGGCATGGCTCAGGTCGCTACCACTCACTCTTTTCATCGTGCAGCAATTTCATCCGTCGTGGATGCGCTTTGACGCTATCGTGGCCCCTCAGTGACCATGCCGAAATATTAGAGCTCGCTTACCTGATAACTTCTCTCCGCCTTGAATTTTAAAGGCACGCCGTTCGCCACATGAATCGTCAGCGTACCGTTCCAGCCAGGTATAAAAAACTTCTTACTAAGAAAAGCAAAAAGTTTGTCGGCCATTTACTCAGCCCACGGCCTTTCCTGCTCGGTTAATTCGCCCCCGCAAAGCGGGCACTCGTCATGTTCTTGCCGCAAGACTTGCAGGTGTAAGTCATGGTGCTCCGTTTCATAATAAGAGTGCCACATCTGTCAAGCTCCAAAAGGGAGCGCGGTCTGCCGAGGGTCTATTTCCCTGATTTCTCTGCCGTTTTCCTTTGCTTCCTGGATGATGGACATCTTCTCGTAAATCGTCTCTGGACGCATTAACTCCCTGAGTCTTCCGGAAAGAGCCTTTGCCTTGCCAGTCAGAATCTCCTCCGCCTCAAGGTCGCCAGAGCCGTAATGGACCTTTGCTCCGCCGCAGGAAGTGCTTGGGGCAAACGTGTAGTAGCTGTCCCCCAGGTCAACCGCCGCCCGGAGCGCCCGCCTCAATACCTCTATCTCGTCGCAAGAAAGGTCTACGAGCAATCCGCCTCCTTTAATATCTGCCACACCTTTATTCGCCGGGTTAAAGGGCCGTCAGGTACCGGCCCCGCTCCCGGCTATCTCAGTCCTCCGGCCCCATTCTTTAGCGCGCGCATTCAAACGGCGGGGAAAACTGAAAATTAATCTGTCAGAACTCCAAACGTGCCGCGAGGCTCATTCAATCCCCTTGCAACTTCCCCGCGGGACCGCTTCACCGGGAACAATCTGGTCGCAACATATTGCAGACTGTCTTGTATGTCGGTGTATTTAGCGCCCGCCCCAGTCTTGTCGGGTGCATCCGCATACGTACCGCTATGCCCTCTCTCCGGGAAGGCGTATCCTCCCTCGAACCCATCTATCAGTCGGACGCAGGACGGGTCCACGAGAAAGGCGGGGTCGTCCTGGTTTATCATTCGAGGCTTCTTCCCTATTACGTTGCCCTTCTTGTCCAATTCAACATACCCGAGCCTGTTCGCCACGCTCTCCCGCCGTATCTTGAACGTCTGTATCCCGTCCTCGATTGTAATAACCCGGTTATAATCACGCGCCTTGCCGGAAATATAATCGGCAGGACTCTTCTTATTGCTATCCCTATTCTTGCCAGCCGGGTCACCAATGTGGCGGTACGTACATCCTTCCGGGAGGTTGGCATCGCACCAAAGGATCAACGTTTCAGTAGCCGAAGTTATGCCCTCATCAAAGAAGGTGAACTCCTTGAAAACACACCACTGTCCGATGTTGTTTATGTAACTCAATGAGATGGCTGGGTGAAGACCCGTATTATCCCATCCAACGATAATCTGCACCTTGCGTTCAGGCAAGAGCGAATAAGGAGATACGTGTATCCGACGGTCAAACTCCGGGTAAACCTGCTGCCCACGAATGGTCACGCCCCATTCGCCACGCACCAGGGTCTGGAGCAGGTCCGGCCTGTCGGCGTAGTCCTTTTCAAGGTCTGAGTAGTAGTCAGGAGATAAGTTGTGGGCGTTCTCGGCCTGCCCCTGTTCGTAGATAGCGTATCCGTCTATTGGATTGGCCACGAAGTCTCGGTACAGCCAATGCTCGCGGTCTGGGTAGTTGGATGTTAGCTCGGTCTGTGGAGGCGTCAGGTACGGTGTGAATTTCTCCTCGTCAACCAGGTGCCTGTATCTATCGGGGTCAAAACCGCGCCACCCATCTCGCTCGAACTGCACCCAATCCTTCAGGGAAAGATAATAGCGCGGGTCGGATTTGTCGTATATCTTCTGTGAAGGAAAGCGCTTTGTCCTACCAAGGACTCCCTTGAAAACACTATTTCCTATCTCACGCGCCTCTTCTATCCATGCGCCGGTAAGCTCCAGCGAAAGAAGATTGCGCACATCCTTGTCATCATCCAGGCCCCGGAACATTATCTCTATCTCCCGGTCCTCTATCTTCATCAGGTATATGCGCTGCGTTTCCTTGTAAACTCCGAAAATGGACGGAGGATACCAGTCCAGAAAAGTCTTAATGACCGTATCCTTCAGCATCGGTATAGTATTTCTGACTATGGCGAACCTGGAACGCCTGATTCCCTCCCTGTCAGGCTTTATGCGCTTCGACTGGAGCATTACCATGTCATAGCCAGCACTCGTTGTCTTCCCGGTTCCGAATACGCCTATAAGGAACTTCACGCGGCTCCTGATGTCAGCATGAAACTTTAGCGCAACGGGACCGCAGTTGTATTTTAAGACGTATGGCTTCGGCTTTCTCGAAGGTGCCATTACTTATCCCTCGGAATCATAAAAGCTTGCAAAGGTGCTCTACTGTTTCCTCGTTTGCCTGCTCAATCTCGTCCTCTATGGCATAACGAGAATTGCCAATAATGTAAAGCCTGCCAGTCAAAAGGTGGATAACCTCATGTTTAGCCGTATGGTCAAGCTCTGCCTCAGTAATCGGGTGCTTCCCCCATTTGTCGGAAAGGTGAATCGACGCCTGAGCACCCTTGTAATGGAATCGGCAACAAGCCTTAGAACCCTCCAGCGAATCGCCGTGAATAATGCTTATCCCCCACGCGGTTATCTTGAACTTCTCGATATAGTGCAGGCACCGCTCTCGGAAATAATAGAAGTCCTTTTTGCTCGTCTTCATTCCGCACCCCAGGCCAAGTGGTAAACCGGTTCGAACATATCAATCCTATTCCTACCATTGAAATCTCAGCCAAAATAAATTATCTCCAAAAACCCTTTGGCTAAAAAATTCCCCCCCAAAAAAAATCTGGACACCACCCCTAAAAAATATGGCCACACTTTCCGAGACAGGGAGATTATACGATATTCATCGCCGCCTTGCCCCGCCTATGGGAGGGGTGGTGGGGGGTGGGGTAGCCCTCCCACCTCTACCCATGCCCCAAATAGTCCCCCACGTTATCCAAAATACCCTTGTGGATAACTTTGCCTGTGGATAACTTGCCATTCCTATTAAGAGTTCCACGGTTTTCAATCCGCGAGTCGGCTTGCGATTCAATGGCTTACAAGCAATGTTCCACGAGAGTTGACATAATACATGTTATGTGACTGCCGTTTATTTTCCTTTTGCTTTACAATGGGTTGATTGTTTGAGGTGTACCGCTTACCGCTCCCTGTGGATAACAATAAGCGCGTTTTGCCTCTATCTCGTCCGGGTTATCCACAGGCACCCTGGGTATCCAGCACCTCAGCCCGTTGGCGACAGTGCAGGCTATGCGTTTATTGCAGTCCTCAGTCCCGCTCTTGCGGCAGGTGTTGCATTCTCGATGTATTGTCATTTGTGATGTCGATTGGATCATCTACGTTTGAGACCACGGCTACTCCGCCGGTATGCTCGACCTCTACCCTGTCGGCGGGGTAGTCGCCGCATAATTTTGCGAGTTCCTTTGCCGCTGCAAGTTGCAACTGCCCGTCATCATAGATTTTTTCGTCCGTTATGATGCCTTTATCGGTAGCAGTTACTACTTTTTTTGCATCCGTGAGGGCTACAAATTTGGCGATACGCATGCCCTCTGGCATACCGAGTTGGGCGGCTAATCGCTGATTCCGCCTCCTGATGTCCTCAATCGTTCCGTTTTCTCGCAGTTCCCTCGCGATTTGATAAGCTGTTGATTTTGTTGAGCCGTCTGAGTACCCTGCAAGAGGCGCAGCTTCGGAGACTGGCAATCCTTGGGCGAGTAATTTTGCGAATTCTCTACGATTTTTATTAAGGGGTCTTTTTTTTAGGCGGGGTTGTTTAGGCTGGTTTTTCACCGTGTTCTCCTTTCGGCGTAACTTTTTGAGTTTTACCCCAAACGAAGAGGAATCTCAAGAGGTTTTTCGCAGGTTATGTATTTTCATACTCCCTACATACTCCCTACATACTCCCTACATACTCCCTATAGGGAGATATAGAAGGGTAAGGGTAAGGGTAAGGGTAAGGGTAAGGGTAAGGGTAAGGGTAAGGGTAGAGAGAGTATGAGAGAGAAGGGGAGTTCCGCCTCTCGTTTTGCCAGATAATCTTTTGCTGTCAATTTCTTCTCGTGAAGCCCTTTATTTTCAACAATCCCGTTTTTAAGGCATCTACTTTGCCCGCTGTTGCGTTTTTGCCCTCTACCCGCCACTCCGCCATTCTTTTATTGCCGTTTGTCCAGCCTTGCCTCTCCTGCTTCGCCAGGGATGTATTTCCATCGGCTTGGAGAGATGTCAATTACCCCGGCGTCTTAGGTATTAAAAAAGGCCCCGTCGCCGGGGCCTGAAAGGTAAGGAATGGTTATTGCGCGCACACCATCGAGTATCAGCTCGCGCAGGGATTGCCCCCGCTCGCGGGCCACGCGCTGAGCGTCGGCCCACAGGTCGGCGGGGAGGTACGGGCCTGAGGGAATAGGTTACGCGATCGTAGATTTATCCATTTTTCGCCTGTATTATTGAGCGGATGCCATCAAGGATTAACTCGCGGAGAGATTGTCGCCGCTTACGGGCCATGCGCTGTGCATCGGCCCACAGGTCAGCGGGTATATCCCGGAGCAGGTAATCCCCCGCGCCCTCGCGGAGCATCCGGCGCGCTATGTGCATCGCGTTTACCGGCTTGCCCTCGGCCCTCAGCCTCTCAATCTCCTGGCGTACATCTACCTGGCAGTTGCGGCAAAGGATTGTCCCACCAATACTGTAGCCGCCCTCTATCGGTTTGCCACAAGCATCACAATATTTGCTCATTATGCAACCTCCTTTTTTGCATTAAGATTACGGGCTACCTGCATCGCCATAGAGGCCAACGGCGAGTTATCAACCCTGACTGTTTGTACCCCGGCATCCATAAGCTTGCGGATAATTGCCGTTATTGCCTCCGCATCATCGGTAATATCATCGGGAATCTTAATCATCCATGCCTTGCGCGGGCGGCTCATGCCGAGTATATCTCCTTGCGGGATATACTCGCCCCACTTACACCCGGCAGCCTTAAGGGCCTCCTTAATGGAGTATGTATCTCCCTTTGTAATCGCCAGATACGCGCCGCCGGAAAAGGCGTTGTAAATCAATTCCGCCGTTACTATTTCAGATTTGGCTTGTGCCTGCATCTTAGCCCTATAGCACTCTGGGCATATCTTGTTGCGCTCAAGCCACTCGATACGGCGTTCACGCTCCTTGCCCTGGCCGAACAGTTGCTCCTCGTAAGAGCCGTGCCCACATGCATAACTGATTGTGTACTTTGCCATTTTGTCCCTCCCTTGTTAATTGATAATCAAGAGTATATCGCGTGATAATCAAGTTGTCAAGGGATTTTTATAAAAAAATGAAAAAAAGTGAAAATAGGGGGTGAGGGAGTATTGAGCATTATCTGGACGACCGGCCTCCGGTCGGCCGATGCCACAAGGGGGTTGACTTGAGCGTTTTCGCTGCGCACTTGCGCTTTATAGCGCACCATGAGCGGCACTATAGAGTTTGATAACCTGCGCTTTATCAGCTTGAAGCAAAATATTTTCTATTCTAACATCCTGATTTAATTCAATTTGCAATCATTGTGCAAACGCTATAGTTATAGGCTGGCATAATTATAGC
Organism: Deltaproteobacteria bacterium; assembly: GCA_021825035.1. GTDB lineage: Bacteria > Desulfobacterota > GWC2-55-46 > GWC2-55-46 > GWC2-55-46 > JAKAIQ01. The sequence goes on from JAKAIQ010000001.1 coordinate 30,546, forward strand.
ATGGCATAAACAGCAAGTGGCGAAAAAAAGCAAGGGGAAAAATTAAAGATGTTCAGGATCGAGCTAAGGGGCAAGCGGTTTCTGGTTACTTTGGGGGAGTTGATAAGGCTCCAGGGCAAGGGTCTTTCTTACAGTTTCGTAATATATTAACCACCGAAGGGGGAGAAAATGTTACATATCCGTAAAAAGTTACCAAGACGGGGCGGCAATAATTTCTACAAGGACAATAGAGTTTTTGAGACTGCTACCCTGTGCGGTGCGCCCGTTACAGACAAGGACGTGCTTTTCCAGCACGCCGGATACAAAAATCAGCAGGTGTGGCTTGAGGCTAATTGCTGTGCGGCTTGCCTCGCTAAATTCAAAACCCTTTAACCACGGAGGCGGGAATATGAAAACGATAGATACTCTCAGGCTTTGCGGCATTTTCTCAAATGCGGGCTTGACGTGGGATAACATACCCGACCTTGATAGGCTGAACAAGCTCGGCAAGCGGGTACACCGGATAAGCGAAAATCAGTGCAACGGCTTCCAGGATTATAGGGGCGATTGGGATCAGGCCGCTTCCGACAACGCGGACAAGGCGGTCGAAAAAATCAAGGCCGAAATAACGACGATATGCGCCCGTAACGGCTGGGATGTTAAAATCAACACCGATCCGCGCGGGTGGCCGTTAAAGGTGCTCGTGCCGATATATTGGCCCAAGACGGCCAAAAAAGGGAGCCTTATCCCGCCGGGACAGCGTACGGGCGAACATGATATAAGCGCATTGGTTAACCTTTAACCCTAACCCGAAGGGAGAAAAAAATGAACAGAGTCGACAAAAAATCTGATTACGAGGATGTGATAAAAAATGGAATGCGCGGTGAATATCCCCGCGTTTTGACAACAGACGGCTATACATTTGACGAGGAATTTCTCGACAATTATGACCAGTGGGAACCGAACGGCGTGATTATCGAGAAAATTCGTTACGCCGACGACTGGCCCACGTTTAGAGAGGCCACGCGGAGGCGCATATTAGTTAAAAAGGGGTTGCGGGGCGAGGACCTGAAAATCGCCATATGGACAGGCGAATCAGGGGAATAGCCGAACCGGAGCAACTTCGTCAACCTCGTCGGCATCGAGGCGCACGTCCTCTAAAATGCGGTTGTTCAGGCTCAGGACTGCCGCGAAATGGCCACGCTTTTTCAGGAGTTCCCGAAATGCGGCCTCCGCAGTAGCCGGATTAGGTGTTTTAATCTCGTCCGACGTGTGGTTGGGATGTTTTAAGAAGATTTTATACATAGCCCCTTATAGCAGAGAGTGAACAAAAAAGCAAACGTTTTTGATAAATAATTTAACCGCCTTCGGGCAAGGAGAAAATGACCGTGTGTCAAAACGATAACAGCCATGTTTTATTAATGCAACATGTGGCCGCTTGCAATGCCGCAAATGCAGCGAACCAAGCCGAAAAAGTAGAATTAGAGCGGAAAAGGCCTTTTATACTCTTGCGTCCGCGCATGTTCCCCGACGGCGATCAATGGTGCGCCCTTTATGGGGAGAACATCCAAAATGGCGTCGCGGCCTTTGGTGATACCCCCGCACAGGCGGCAATCAATTTTGATATAGCCTGGCTGAACGGTAAACCGGGTCCAAGGAATTACTCAACAGAAAGGGGTTGGGAAAATGAATAATGGCATTTGTAAATTATGCGGTTCCCCCCTGCAAGGCAATTATTGCCCGAATTGCAAACTCATGCTGCTCGACCGCGAGATAGCCAAAGTGGTTAATTATCGTCGCGTGGATTGCTGTTTTTACTGCCAACACCTCAAATGTCAAAACAAGCAAAACGTCTGCCAGCGCACCCACTGCGGAGTGGACATTACATTCGTTTGCAATTCGTTCGAGATAGAGGATTACTACAAGCCAGCGGCGCCGACATATTTTCCGGAGGTTTCAAAATGACCTACCGATTTTACATTGACGTAGAGGCGGAGAATGAGGAAGAGGCCGGAAATATCCTTGACGGCGAGGTAAAAGAGTTAAGCGCGGAATATCTCGCACCCTCAAGCATTCTCACGCTCATGCGCCCGCTGTCCGACGCGGAGATCGATGCTTACGCGCGCCAGGGTGCTCTTGAGGACGTTTTTTCGGGCCTCGAAAAGGAGGAGGACGGGACCGGCGAACTATATGAATACGAGGAGATTATCGGCATCCTCAGGGAAGATGAAATCGCCTTTTTATCTGGAACGGAGTTATGGCGGATTGTTTATGACGATTACGAGAATTATAGCTGCGAAATGCTCCTAAATACTATACGCGGCAAAGAAATCGAGAACCGCCAACTCATCAGGCTTGGGCGCGACGGAAAGGGGGCCGAATAATGGAGAAGTTTACGCCTGGGCCGTGGAAAATTGAACCGGGCCGCGAGATTACTGCCCAGAGCACACGATATGAAGGCGAGGAAATCCTTGTCGCTAAAGTATCGTGGCGGCCCACCCAGGCAGAGATGCGCGCCAATGCCACCCTAATCTCCGCCTCGCCGAATATGTATGCTGCTCTCAAGCTCGCTGAATGGGGCGGCCACGCCGATGACGAAGAGCATTATTGCCCGGTCTGCTTCAACAAGAAACGCTGCGGCCACGCCAGGGGCTGCGAATTGGCACTCAGTATCGCGAAGGCCGAGGGGAGAGGGTAAACATGAGCAAAAAGAACACGAACTGCCTTGACGGTATGCGCTGCCCGAAGTGCGGGAGCCTGGAGCCTATGTATATAAGCGCGACCTGTACCGTCAAGGTTTACGATGACGGGACGGACGAAACCGGGGATTTTGACTGGGATAAAAATAGCTCGTGTACCTGTGGGCTGTGCGGCTTCGATGGTCTTGTGGCCGCGTTCATGGGGAAGGAGGTAGTATCATGCCTGTAAATAAAAAGCCTGTCATAGACTACTGGAAAATAATCATGGTAACAGAAGACGGTAAAAAAATAGAGCTTGACACTTCCGACCTTTCCGACGAAGCCGCGCGGCTGGTTGACGAGCTAATAAAAGAGCAGGGCTACAAGGGCTTATGGGAGAAGGAGAAATGCGACAATGAATAAAAAGCTTTTAATAATCGCGTATGTAGCCGAACGGGTGTTGGTTGATGCCACGCCTGAGCTTATCGAGGAGATACGGACAAACCCAACCGGGATGAATCTCGCGCCGTTTGTCAGGGACGAGGAGGATACATACCTCGACTATGCTGAAACACAGGAGTACAACGCGGACGAGGTGAAACATATCGAGGTCCTATACGATGCCCGCAAAAAGGATGCTATTGCCCTTACCGCCGAGGATTGGGCGGACATCTACGAAGCACTTGCTATCACGAGTAATGAGGCGCTTATGGACAAGATAGGCCCAGACGGCAGCGAGGCCGCGACGTGGGGCGTGGAGGCGACATGGAACAAATAAGGAAGCTTCGACCCGAAGACAAGGCCCGTATCAAGTGCCAAACACGGGGATGCACGGATTGGGCGGTTGCTTGCCGTACTGTCCCGTGGGAAGTGGGGACGAGGAAAAGCATATCATTTTTCTTCATCTGCGCTTCCTGTATGGACGCCTATATAAAAGCGAAACAAGCAGCTAAACGGACGGCGTGAGGCCGTATTTCGAGAAAAGGCGGTCTGTATGAGCATCCTTTCCATCGACCTGACATACTTTGAGGACGAACGGGCGGAGCCGGAGGTAAAGCTTATACGGGGCAGGAAGGAGAGCTTTAAGCCTAACTGCTTCCTGTGCCCATATCGGGACTGCGTGGCGACGATGGACGGGCGGTGCCCCTGCCTGTCCGAGCATTACAAGAAGCGCCGGTATGACCCGGAGCAGGTGAAGGCATGGAACCTCAAGCAGAGAGACAAGAAGAACCCCAACAGGAAAAGAAGGTTAAAGGAGGGCTGATAAAATGCTGGCTACGAGCGGCAAGGCGTTTGTATTCGGGCGGTATATGGCGGGGATGTACGAGGTTGTTAAGGTGAACCCACGCGGCGATGTCGAGACCGTGAAATTCGTAATAGGTAGCGAAGTGGCCTGTATCAAGGCCGTAGCGACCGTATGCGACGAGACGGGGGCCATTTACGGGGGCGTGGAGGCAAGCGAAAGAGTTGCGGGATGACTGTAAAATGGACGGCATGACCGTCATATTGCCGTGGCACGGGGTTGTATCAATAGCACTCTCGGAGGTAAAATGAAAACGACGGCAGAACTTAGCGGGCTTATCGGGAGGCAGGTCCTCATCGGCTTCGAGAACCGGAGTCGAGACAAAGTAGAAAGATTCTCTGTCCCGATGGAGATAAAGGACGCAAAGGGCGCATACGGGCAGACGTACATCAAGGTTAAACCGGTAGGTGGCAGCGGGGAGGGTTGGGTACACGAGAACCGGATCGTACCGGAATAGGCAACCTTTGGGCAACCCCGGAAATGCGAAGGGCTTAGGAGTTATCCTAAGCCCTTGTTTTTGTTTGGTAGCGGGGACAGGATTTGAACCTGCGACCTTCGGGTTATGAGCCCGACGAGCTACCGGACTGCT
>JAKAIQ010000093.1 GCA_021825035.1 Deltaproteobacteria bacterium
CCAGGCCGTGCATCTTTGTAAAGGCAAGATTCATTATTTATCGCTAAAATATATCGAGCCTACCCGGCGCGCGCCGCGGGGTATCGAAAACCTCCATATGGGAATCGCAGGGCGCGGCTGCCTGAAATCAACCATGAAAAATTAAACGCACGCAGGGAAAAATTCCGTGATTTATTTCCTTCTACCCCTGGCCGCCTTCTTTTCGACGGGTCTTTCGCCCCTTATGAGGTCTTTTAGCGTCTCCCTTTCCCTTATGACCGCGAACTCCCTGCCGTCCACCATCACCTCGGCCGCCCGCGGCCTCGAGTTGTAGTTGCTCGACATCGAAAACCCGTAGGCCCCGGCGCTCATGACGGCGAGAAGGTCGCCGGGTTTGACGTCCGGCACTATCCTGTCCTTTGCGAGGAAATCCCCGCTTTCGCAGATGGGGCCGACCACGTCCGCGGTAATCTCCGCTCCCCCGGCGTCTTTTACGGCCTTTATCGCGTGGTACGACCCGTAGAGGCTTGGCCTGGCGAGGTCGTTCATGGCCGCGTCAACGATGACGAAGTTCTTTTCGGCATTCTTTTTCGTGTATATGACCTCCGTGACGAGTATGCCGGCGTTGCCGACTATCGACCGTCCCGGCTCGAATATGAGCGTGACGTCGAGGCCCCTGGTCCCTTCCATCACCGCCTCCCCGTACCTGCTCGGATGAGGGGGGGTCTCCGTGTCGTACGTTATGCCGAGCCCGCCGCCCATATCGAGATATTTTATCGCAAGCCCCTCGCGCCGTAAAGTGGAAACGAGCCCCGCCGTTTTCCTGAGGGCGTCTGCAAAGGGCTCTATCTTCGTTATCTGCGAGCCTATGTGGCAGTCGACGCCGATCGGAGCGACGTTCTTCAAATTATTTTTGGCGAACACGTACTCTTTTACGGCAAGGGAGGTCTCTATGCCGAACTTGTTTTTCTTGAGGCCCGTTGAGATGTAAGGATGGGTGAGAGGGTCAACGTCCGGGTTTACCCTTATCGAGATGTTCGCCTTTTTCCTCAACCTTCCGGCTATCGAGTCTATCGCCCGCAGCTCCTGGGGGGACTCGACGTTAAACATGAGTATGTCGCTTTTGATGGCGTATTCTATCTCGTCAGCCCTTTTTCCCACCCCGGAGAAGACGCTCTTCCCCGGATCGGCCCCGGCCTTCTAGGCCCTGAAAAGCTCGCCCCCGGAGACTATGTCGAATCCGCTATTCTCCTCTGCAAAGGCCTTGAGCACCGAGATGTTCGAGTTGGCCTTGATCGACAAGCATATGAGGTGCGGCGCCTTTGAAAAGGCCTCCGTAAAGGCGGCGTAATGCCTTTTAAGCGTTTTCCTGCTGTATATGTATACCGGGGTCCCCATGGCCCCGGCTATCTTCTCGACGGCCACGCCCTCGGCGTAGAAGCGCTTTCCCCTGTAGCCGAAAAAGTGCATGTGAGCGAATCCTCCTGTCAGCCGTTATTTTTTTTCCGGCGCGGTCTTCTCGACGGGCGGCTTCGGAGGGGCCTTCTTGCCGCATCCGGAAATGACGATCAGCCCGCAGGCCGCCAGCATCAGGAGATACGCCGTTGCTCTGCTTTTCTTCAGGTTCATCAGCACAGCCCCCTTCCTATTTCGTTCTTTACCGCCCGGAGGCGGGCCTTTACGGTCTTGAGAGCCGTGCCGCCGTAGACGGCGCGGGCGTTCAAGGAGTTCTCGATCGAGACCGCCTCTTTTATGTCATCCCCGAAGAGCGGGGAAAACTTCTTCCATTCGGCAGTGGAGATGTCTTCAAGGGTCGCGCCTTTTTTTATGCAGTAAGCCACGATCTCCCCGGCCACCCTGTGGGCCTCCCTGAACGGAAGCCCCTTTTTCGCGAGATAATCGGCCGCGTCGGTCGCGTTCAAAAACCCCGCCATGACCGCCTTTCTCATGGCGTCCCCGTTGACCTTCATGGATTTGAGCATCGGCGCGAAGACCAGCAGCGTCTCCTTCACCGTGTCCACGGCGTCGAAAAGAGGCTCCTTGTCCTCCTGCATGTCCTTGTTGTAAGAGAGCGGAAGCCCCTTCATGAGCGTCAAGAGGGCCATAAGGTCGCCGTAAACCCTCCCGGTCTTGCCGCGGGCAAGTTCTGCGACGTCCGGGTTTTTCTTCTGCGGCATGATGGACGAGCCGGTGGAAAACGCGTCCGGCAGTTCGACGAAGCCGAACTCCTGCGTGCACCAGAGTATTATCTCCTCCGAGAGCCTCGAGACATGCATCATGAGGATGGACGCCACGGAGAGGAACTCTATCGCAAAATCCCTGTCGCTCACGCTGTCCATGCTGTTCTCCGTCACCTTAGAGAAGCCGAGAAGCCCGGCGACGAGCCTTCTGTCGAGCTCATAGGGGCTTCCGGCGAGCGCGCCCGCGCCGAGCGGCATCGAATCCGTCCTTTCAAGGCAGTCGAGAAGGCGGCCCGTGTCCCTTTTGAACATCTCGTAGTAGGCGAGAAGATGGTGGCTGAAGAGTACCGGCTGCGCCCTCTGAAGGTGCGTATAGCCCGGCATTATGCAGCCGATATGTTTTTCGGCGGCTTCCACGACGGCCTTTTTAAGCTCATGGAGGAGCCCGGCTATCGTGAATATCTCGTCCTTCAGATAAAGCCTTATATCGAGGGCTACCTGGTCGTTCCTGCTTCTGCCGGTGTGGAGCTTTCCGCCGAGGGGGCCGATCTTTTCGGTAAGCCGCCTTTCGACGGCCATGTGTATGTCTTCCATCTCAGGGGTAAACGTGAATCTCCCTTCCGATATCTCCCTTTCGACGGCCTTCAGCCCCTCGATTATGCTCGCGGCCTCCTTCCGGGTAAGTATGCCCGCCTTTTCGAGAGCAGAGGCGTGGGCGATCGAGCCGCGGATGTCGTGCCTGAAGAGCCGCCTGTCAAAGGAAATGGAGGCGTTGAACTCCTCGGCGAGCCTGTCGGCATCTTCGCTGAAACGCCCTGACCAGAGTTTTCGTCTTTTCATTGGAAGACCGCTGGGGGAAGCTTTCTTTGGAATGGTTCCCCTCAGACTCCCTTCGATGACTTTTAGTTCCGGGCAAAGCCCCATTTCGCAAATTTTGCCCCGAAGAACCGAACATTCTTGGAATGCGCCCGAGAGAGCCTTTTCATAAAAAGGTTCTCCCGGGAATCCTCAGCACCCGGCTTCTATCAGGGCCGCGTAAAGCAGGGGAACCATTATCTCGTGGTGGCCCGTGAGCCTGTAGCCCTTGCCTGTTCCGCCCTCCGTCGGCCTTCTCACCACGTTCGTGAGCGGACGGTAACCCTGTATGAAGTCCATGTTCACGGTCGAGAAGTTCTCGACCCTGTGCCCGAGGTTCCTGACCAGCGTAAGGGCTTTGAGGAACACCTCCGGCAGTATGACCGCCGAGCCGACGTTCAAATACACCCCTCGTTCGAGCGCGGCAACGACCGAGGAGAAGAGCCTGAAGTCCCTCATCGACGCCTCGCCGGTGGCCCCGGCGTCCATCTGCGGATGGATGTGGAGTATGTCGGTGCCGAGCGCGACATGAACTGTAACCGGTATCCCGCACCTCGCGCCGGCGGCCAGTATGCTCTTATCTTTGTAAGGGAAGCGCGATCTTTCGATCATCTCGCCGACGGCCCTGCCGAGGCCGGATACCGCCCCCTTTTTTATGGCCTGATTGAGCATGCGGCCGGTCTCTTCCGCCATGCCGAACGCCCCGCTCGTAAGGACGCTGTCCACGTCCTCGGACGTGCATCCCGCGAACGCGGTCTCGAAGTCATGGACGACGCACGCGCCGTTCATGGCGACCGCGTCTATCACGCCGCGCTCGATCAGGTCGATTATGAGAGGGCCGACGCCGACTTTAATCACATGGGCGCCCATGCCGAGGGCGACCGTCTTCCCGTTCTCGTGCGCCCCGCGGACAGCGGCCACGACTTCCTTGAAATCCCGCGCCGCGAGTATCCCCGGAAGGGTGTCGAGGAAGTCCTTGAAGCCGCCGCCTTTTCGCGGAACCCCGGCAAAGTCGCCGACGCTTACCTTGCTCAGCCTATCCCTTATCGAATAGGTCTTGAGCCCTCTGGAGGATACGGGCTTGAATTTTTTTCTCGATGTCTTCAAATTTCGATCTTTAAAGGGCCGAACCCCTGCCGCCCCGGGCCGGGATCGCGCCGCCGTCGCGTTTTCATACCTTCTGAAAGAGCATGTGGTCGGCAAGCTCGCAGAGTATGTGGCATACCGTGATATGCGTCTCCTGTATCCTCGGCGTGGTCTTGGAATCGACGTTGAGGACTATGTCGGCCATGTCCGCGAGCGCGCCGCCGCCCTTGCCGGTGAGCGCGACGGTCTTTATGCCGAGCGCCTTCGCGGTCTCGACGGCCTTCAGTATGTTGGGTGAATTTCCGCTCGTGGATATGGCGAGGAGGACGTCGTTTTCCCTGCCGAGCGCCCGGACCTGCTTTGAGAAGGTCTGGTCAAAGGCGTAGTCGTTTCCTATGCTCGTAAGGTTCGAGGTGTCGGTGGTGAGCGCCAGGGCAGGAAGGGGCGGGCGCTCTATCTCGAACCTGTTCACGAACTCCGCGGCCATGTGCTGGGCGTCGGCGGCGGAGCCGCCGTTGCCGACTATGAGGAGCTTCCCCCCGGCCTTGAACGCCTTCACGATCAGCTCCGCGGTCTGAGCGAGGAGAGAGATGTTTTTTTTGGTGAAGAAACGCTCCTTCGTCTTTATGCTTTCCCTGAACGATCTGGAGATTATTTCGCTTTCCATCGATTCTCCGGTAAAATCCTTTTCGGGTTGACGCCCGCCGCGGCCGCATGACCGCATCGAACCGGCGCGCGGCGTTGCGTTAGCGGCGCCCGGATGCCGTTCGGCTAACGGCGGCAAGCCTAAATAATATCTTCTGTAAAAAAGTGTGTCAAGGTATTTTAGGTTTTAAAATCGCCGCTTTTCGGGGAATTTGGCTATCAGAGGCGCTCAAGCGTTTTGTGGAAGGATATCTCCGGCCACTGCTCCATGACATAGTTTAGCTGCCATTCGTTCGGGGCGAGGAAGGTGCGGTTGCCGCCTGAGTCGAGCGCAAGCCTGGCCCTCATCTCCTTCTCGAACTCCGCAAGCCTTTTCTTGTCCTCGGAGCTTATCCAGCGGGCGCGCGCGTGCTCGACAGGCTCATAGACCGCGTCGACCCCGTATTCGTCCTTGAGCCTGGCCATGGTCACGTCGAACTGGAGCGCGCCCACGGCCCCAAGGATATAGTCGTTGTTGATGAGCGGACGGAAGACCTGCACCGCCCCTTCCTCCGTAAGCTCAAGAAGCCCTTTTTGAAGCTGTTTCACCTTGAGCGGGTTCCTGAGGTTCACCCTTCGCAGGTGTTCGGGGGCGAAGTTCGGGATGCCGGTGAACTTCAGAGGCTCTTTTTCGGTGAAGGCGTCGCCTATCTTTATGGTGCCGTGGTTGTGTATGCCGATGATATCGCCGGGAAATGCCTCGTCCACCGTGGCGCGGTCCTGGGCCATGAAGATCGTGGCGTTGGAGAGGGCCGTCTCCCTGCCGGTCCTGTGATGGATGACCTTCATGCCGCGCCTGAACGTGCCGGAGCAGATGCGCAGAAACGCCATGCGATCGCGGTGGGCCGGGTCCATGTTGGCCTGTATCTTGAAGACGAACCCGGAAAACGCGTCCTCGAGCGGCGATACCGTCCTCGTGAGGGCCGCCCTCGGCCCCGGGGCCGGGGCTATCTCGACAAGGGCTTCGAGGAGTTCCCTCACGCCGAAGTTGTTTATAGCCGACCCGAAAAATACCGGGGTCTGGCCGCCCCTCAGATACTCTTCGGGGACGAACGGGTTTGCCGCGCCTTCGAGAAGCTCCACGTCCCTTCTAAGCTCGTCGGCGCCTCTTCCGAGCATTTCGTCGAGCCTTGGGTCGGTCAGATTGGTCGCCACGGCGTCCCGCGGGCGCGCCGCCTCGCCGGGCGTGAAGAGGAGAAGCTCCTTCTTATAGAGGTTATAGACCCCTTTGAACCCCTTCCCCGAACCGATGGGCCAGGAAAGCGGGGCGCATTCTATCTGCAGTTTCTCCTCTATGTCCGCCAGAAGGTCGAGGGGCGCCAGCCCCTCGCGGTCGAGCTTGTTTATGAAGGTTATTATCGGGGTATTCCGCATCCTGCAGACAGACATGAGTTTTTCCGTCTGCGGCTCCGCGCCCTTCGCGCTGTCTATGACCATGAGCGCGCTGTCCACGGCCGTCAGCACCCGGTACGTGTCCTCGGAAAAGTCCTGGTGTCCGGGCGTGTCGAGGAGGTTTATCTCGAAGTCCCTGTAGTTGAACTTCATCACCGAGGTCGTGACGGATATGCCCCTTTCCTTTTCGATGGCCATCCAGTCGCTCGTGGCGTGCCGGGCGGCCTTTCTTGCCTTTACCGCGCCGGCCAGCTGTATCGCCCCTCCGAAAAGTAGGAGCTTTTCCGTGAGGGTCGTTTTCCCGGCGTCGGGATGGCTTATTATGCCGAAAGTCCGCCTGCGTCCGACTTCCTTCTCAAGTCGCCTGCTCATTCAGTAAACCTCTCGATGGATATAAAAGGGGGCCTCAAGCCAGGCCCCCGGTTTGCAAACCAACAATTTATGATACATGAAAAGCCGCCTCCGGGTCAAATGCCGTCAGGCGTTGCGTTCAGTCACCGGCCGGCTTGACCGGCCCGCGCGTCTTTTTAACGGCTCCGCGAAGCCTCTTTGTCTTGAGCCACCGGAGCTTCGAGGCCCTCGTCATCCGCGTCTTCCGGCGCGCCCTCGGCCTCTCGGAAGCCGCGCGTATAAGCTCCGTCAGACGCTCGACGGCTTCCCTCCTGTTCTCCGATTGGCTCCGAAAGCGGCGCGAGACTATGACGAGTTCGCCCTCCACGGTCATCTTGCGCCCGGCAAGGGTCATCAGGCGCGCCCTGACGTCTTCAGGCAGGGACGGAGAAGACCGGACGTTGAACCTCAGTTGAACCGCAGTGGAGGTCTTGTTCACGTTCTGGCCTCCGGGGCCTGCCGAGCGGATGAACTCTTCCGTCAGCTCGTCTTCGCCGATGGCTATGTCGTCCGTTATCCTTATCATGGTCTTATTTTACCCTATCCCGGACGCCTCCGGTGTTTTTATTTTCATTTTTTATATTATAATGTAGTATTATTGTCCCTGCCAAAACCAAACCACAACGGAGCTTGAGATGGAAATGAACGAAAAGGATTTGAAGGCCTACCTTCGCGGCCTCGTCAAATTCATGAACGATTCATGCGATGCGTACGACCTCGGCATACCGGGCGAGGCCAAAAGGCTCGCCGTCTGCATAAGGATACTCGTCCATGACATGGACCAGGCGCCCTCTCTTCTGACCCGGCTCGGCAGAAAGGACATCCTCTTCTATGACGAATGCCCGGACTACAGGGCCGACCTGGGCCTGCCTTTCAGCGGGCTTGCGGTAGTGACCATCGGCGGGCCGAGACCGAGGTACACGCCGAGGCTCGGGATGAACCCGCGGATAAAGATGAAAAAGGCCCCTTTCAAGGATTGGTGGAACAAGATCGTCGTGGTCGACCCCGAAAAAAAGGTCGAGCTTACCCGCGCGGCCATAGTCCTGAACGTGGCCAACTCAATGGGCGGGCCTGTTGACGACAAGCTCGACGAGGCTTACATGAAATTGACCGAGGCATACTTCAGCGGGCCAATCGCCGAGATAGAGGGCGGCAAGCCGTACGACGCGCAGATAGAGTTCGCTTCAGTCCGCCAGATGGCCTTCGAGGCGCCGAAATCCCTCGTAGAACAGCTCCCCGAATACTTCCAGGCCCTGCCTCACTGATATATTTGTCAGCCGGATGCGTCAACGGGCCTGCCGAAGGCAAGCCCGTTATTTTTTGCCCGATGCCTTATGGTCTGCGTTTTTTA
>JAKAIQ010000094.1 GCA_021825035.1 Deltaproteobacteria bacterium
CGACGTTCAGTGCCGCCGCCTTTATCAGCCCCCCTGCCGTGAGAGTGGCTCCCTCCACCGCAGCCTCCCGCCCTCATCATTAAATAAAAAAAGGCGCCTATTATTATGAACCAAAGAATCGGACCTAAACTTGCCATATTCCCTCCTGTAAATGAGTAAGGTTCTGCCCCTCCCGCCTACTTCATCATCTCTTTTTCCTGGTTTCAAACCTGAACACCCTCTCATCGACCCCTGCCACACCCTTTACCACGACTTCAACGGATTTAGCCCGTGAGATATCGGCATCCTTGAATTCAAGGTTAGCCTCCCTGTGATGGCCCGTGCCCGATGATGAAACGAGCGTAGCGTTATAAACCTTGCCCGAATCGTCGCGAAGAACGGTAATGTCCTCAAATCTGTACCGGTCGAGGTCTACGGTGTGGGTATCGAAGGCGACGTCGAAGACCGGATTTTTGTCAGACGGATTTTCATAGGTGACTTTCACGGTTACCCCTGCAGCCTCGGCCTCCTCGGCAAGGCCCTTCGTCTCTTTATTCTCCGTCGTCCCCATCATCCCGCCCATATGGTCCTGCATGTGCTTGTCCATATCTTCCATCTGTCCGAAGACAGGCGCTGCAAAAAGAAGAAATACAAAAACCGCCGCAAATAACCGCTTCATGCTCTACCTCCTTTAATCGCTCTCATTTATTTTTTTGGGCTTCTCTTTTGCCAAAGCGCGGAATAAACATCGGGACCCTTCCCATGTATCTCCTGTACCCTTCCCCGAACTCCTTCTCCATGTCTTTCTCTTCCCTTTTAGCGAGCTTATAGTAGGCAACGATAAGCACCGGCCACATGAGGACTGTTATTATCGTCGGCCACTGGATGAGAAGCCCGATGGTAACTAAAAAAGCCCCGAATACTGCGGATGCCTCACATGCGCGTAAACCCCCTCGGTAACGAGGCCGCCTTTGGCCCCGTGCACTCTCTTCCACCCTGAAGCCATTATGAAAAAGCCAGCGATCATGAGACCGTTGCTGACAATGTGTATCAATGCCAGAGTTACAACCCCGCCGCCAAGGAAAGTGACCCAGAGATGCCCGCTCTCGTGGGCAAAGGGGTTCAGGGCCGGATAGCGGCTGCCGAGTATAGCGGTCAAAATATAGATAGTAAGGGGGAAGCCGTACATCTCGGTAAAAAGCGCGATAATGAAGGCTATCGTGACACCCATCGACCTCCACTCCCTCTTTTTTACGGGGGCGAGGAAGCTAAGGATGAAAAAGAGGAAAAGGACGATATTGGCTACAACAAGCGACCAGAACCCGTACGCGTATGAAATGCCGCCGCCGTGCATCTTGAAATGCTTCGCATCTATTTCCGCTTCTCCACAACCTGCATCGCAGAAAAAATATCTTTCCGTCATTTTCCGGATTTCTTCGAGGCGTAGTATCTCTCGGCGGTGGCGCCGGACTCGAAATAAAGGACTCCGCCATCGGGCGCGGCCGTTATGAAAGCCTTCGACTTATCAACTTCACGGCCTGTCGCAGGGTCTTTTGCGTAACGTAGGGCCTTGTCGCCTTTGATCCGCGTAAAGCATCCCTCGCAACAGCCGTACCTTCGAACTTTACCGGTATCTGCGGTTTATCCATGAAAGTATCATTGACCATGCAGACCTCGGCCGGTTTTACCGCCTTAACCGCAGTATTTGCTCCAGCGTATGCCTGAAAAAGGAAAAAAGCCGCGATGAATAAAGTAAAAACTATCGTGCCTTTTAAAACCCTCTTGGATAAAATTAGAGGTTGACCTCCTTTGAGCGCTCTGCTATAAATCGCAAAAATATCCATCTAATCTTTCTTATTATTTTTCCCGCTGTTCCCGGCCCCTGAAATTAAAGCATCCTCGCCTGTCACCCCGTTTCTTATCTTTACGGCGTAGTTTATGTCAGACACAAATATCATTCCGTCCCCCCTGCGGCCGCTCCAGGCGGTTTTTTTAATAACGTCCGCGAGCCTCATCGCGTCTTCATCCCTGCATATGATCTCAAGTTTCGTGACCGGGCTTATCTTTTCAATGTAATCTATTGACACGCGCTCCTGTTCCGGCACGGCCGCTTTTCCCACGGCCTTAACCTCTATCGCAGTAAGGCCCGGGACGCCGGCTTCTTCAAGGGCGGATATTACCTTATCGGCCTTTTCAAAACGTACATACGCCTTTATCTCTTTCATCCGTTTCTCCTCATACGATTGAGAACCATCAACTCTTTTTGAAGATATCCTTTATGATAAAGGCCGCGGACGTAAGTACGCCGAGCAGAACAAGAGAGACCCCTGTCCCCGCAATGGTCATAACTGAAAGCTCCGCGCCTTCCGGCCCGAGGGCCGGGGTTCTGTACCCCATTACGATCCAGGCAACGGGATAGACAAGGGCGCCAACGCCGGTAAGTGCCGATGCTATCGTCTTAATCCTTGCGGACACTGAAGTAAAGGCAAGGCCGAGCGAGACGGCGATCGTAACGAGCCCAAGGCCCATGGCATGCACGTGCCCTCTCACAAGCCTTGCATGTGAGAGCGCCATAAGAAGGTTATCATGTAACCCGGCATGCGCCGCCTCGCGGGCCTGAACGGCGCCATGCAGGTGGTCTTCCATGCCGTCTCCGCCTTTTTTCATATGTCCGTCCATGGACATGTCATGTTCGCCGCCATTGACATCCCCTTTTATCGAAGCCGCATGAGCCGCTTCGTATTGGAGGCTTTCGTGTATTTTCTCATGGCCGAGGACAAGAAAAAATGCCCAACCTATGCCGAGTATAAACACGAGAAGACCTATCAATATCCCGTACCTTACTGGCTTGAAGACTTCAATCATTGTTGCCTCCTTTTAAACTATCCGTGCCCTTCAGGCTTTCGATCCGCCTAAGCCCCCTCTCTTTCCAGAGCACATAGATGGCCGGAAGGACCAGAAGCTCGAGCAAGGCCGAAGTGAACATCCCGCCCACCATGGGGGCGGCTATCCTTTTCATGACGTCTGCCCCGGTGCCTGAGCTCCACATGATGGGGAGAAGCCCGGCGATTATGGCCGTTACTGTCATGAGCTTCGGCCTGACCCTCATGACGGTGCCCTCGATTACGGCATCGTACAGGTCGCTTACCGATGTCATCTTCCCCTCAGAGAGCCGCTCATTGTAGGCATGGTCCAGGTAGATGAGCATGACGATGCCCATCTCGGCGTCGAGGCCGGCAAGCGCTATGAAACCTACGGCAACGCCTATGCTCAGGTTATAGCCGAGGAAATATAGCATCCATGTGGCGCCTATGAGCGAAAACGGAATGGCAAGAAGTATTATCAGACACTCCGTAATCGATTCGAAATTGAGGTAAAGAAGGAGGAATATTATCGCGAGCGTCAGAGGTATTATGACCTTTAGCTTCGCGTAGGCCCTTTGCATGTACTCATACTGGCCGCTCCACGTCGTATAATATCCGGCAGGGAATTTCACGTTCTCGACGACGGCCTTCTTTGCGTCGTTTACGTAGCTACCGATGTCCCTTCCGCGGACGTCCACATATATCCATGTGGTAAGAAGTGCGTTCTCGGTCTTTATTCCGGGAGGCCCCATCTTGATCTGAATGTCCGCTACCTGCTCAAGCGGAATATGCTGCCCTGTCATAGTCGGCACGAGGACCCTGCCGAGCTTCGTGACGTCATCCCGAAGCTCCCGTTTGTACCTTACGTTTACCGGATACCGCTCAAGGCCCTCGACCGTCGTCGTGACGTTCTCTCCGCCGATGGCGGACGTTATCACCTGCTGGATGTCGTCGATCCTGAGGCCGTACCTCGCGGCCTCATCCCGTTTTATCCTTATATCGAGATAATAGCCCCCTTCGGTCCTCTCGGCATAGGCGCTTGCGGTACCAGGGACTTTCTTTACCACAGCCTCGACGTCAAGTGCCACCTTCTCAAGTTCCGCGAGGTCTTTTCCGAAGACCTTTATGCCAACGGGCGTGCGTATGCCCGTTGAGAGCATATCTATCCTGTCCTTTATGGGCATCGTCCACGCGTTAGTCACACCCGGCATCTTAAGCGCGGAGTCCATCTCCTGAACGAGCTTGTCTTCTGTCATGCCAGGGGGCCATTTATCTTTCGGTTTGAGGTTTATTACCGTCTCGAACATCTCAAGAGGCGCCGGGTCTGTTGCGGTAAGGGCCCTTCCGGCCTTTCCGAAGACACTTTCCACCTCAGGGAAGCTTTTTATTATCCGGTCCTGGGTCTGGAGTATCTCCGCGGCCTTTGTGACCGAGACCCCCGGAAGCATTACGGGCATGAAAAGGAGCGTCCCTTCGTCAAGCGGGGGCATGAATTCGCTCCCGAGCCGGGAAAGGGGAAAGAGCGTCAGGACAAGAGCGGCGACGGCAAGAAGGACGGTCGTCTTTTTAAACTTGAGGACTGTATTAATCACAGGCCTATATACCCATATCGAAAACCTCGTTATCGGGTTTTTATGCTCCGGCATTATGCGGCCCCTTATGAAATAGCCCATCAATACCGGCACAAGGGTAACCGAGAGGAACGCTGCCGCGCCCATGGCGAAGGTCTTTGTAAACGCCAGGGGCTTAAAGAGCCTCCCCTCCTGCGCCTCGAGCGTAAATATGGGCATGAAGGATACCGTTATGATGAGAAGCGAGAAAAAGAGCGAGGGTCCCACCTCTTTGGCGGCGTCCATGATAATCCGCCAGTGCTCTTTTTTGCCTTTGTCCCTTTCGAGATGCTTATGCGCGTTTTCTATCATTACGATCGCCCCGTCTATCATCGCTCCTATCGCTATCGCAATGCCTCCGAGGCTCATTATGTTTGCGTTTATGCCCATCTGGTACATTATTATAAGAGAGATGAGTATCCCGACCGGCAGCATGACTATGGCCACAAGGGCCGACCTGAAGTGGAGGAGGAATATTATGCAGACGATCGAAACGATTATCGATTCTTCTATGAGTTTTTCTTTCAGGGTATCCACCGCCCTGTGGATAAGATCGCTCCGGTCATAGACGGGCGTTATTCTTACCCCCGGCGGAAGCCCCGCCTGAAGCTCCTTCAATTTCTCCTTTACGCCGTGTATGACATCGAGGGCGTTGCCGCCGAACCTCATGACGACTATGCCGCCCACGGCCTCTCCCTCTCCGTTAAGCTCGGTAATGCCCCTTCTTTCCTCCGGGCCGAGCTCTACCCTTGCGACGTCCCTTATCTTTATGGGAGTGCCCGTTCTGTCGACCTTGAGAACTATATCCTCTATGTCCGGGATATTCTTTATATAGCCGAGGCCCCGGATCATGTACTCCCGCTCGGACATCTCGATTACGCTCCCGCCTACGTCGCGGTTGCTCATCTCAAGGGCCTTCGTGACATCTCCTATGGAAACTCCATACGTGACGAGCTTATTCGGGTCTATATTGACCTGATACTGTTTGACAAACCCGCCGATGGAAGCGACCTCGGATACGCCTGGCACCTTCGTTAGCTGATACCTTATGTACCAGTCCTGAATACTCCTCAGTTCCGCAAGGGTATAATTCTTGGCCTCCACCGCATATTCATACACCCAGCCGACTCCCGTAGCGTCAGGCCCTAAAGACGGCGTAACTCCTTTCGGGAGTTTCCCCGATGCGAAGTTCAGGTACTCGAGCACTCTCGACCTCGCCCAGTACATGTCTGTGCCGTCCTCGAAGATGACGTATACGAAAGAGACCCCGAAAAAAGAATATCCCCTCACGACCTTTGCCTTAGGCACCGAAAGCATGGCCGTCGTAAGGGGGTACGTCACCTGGTCTTCCACAACCTGGGGGGCCTGCCCCGGGTAATCCGTATAGATTATGACCTGAACATCCGAGAGGTCCGGGATGGCGTCTATCGGGGTTCTGTAGATAGTCCATATGCCCCAGCCTGCGGCAAAGGCGGCGGCAAGGATGATGATGAGCTTATTATTTATTGAGAGTTCGATGATCCTTTTGAGCATGTCCTAAAACCCCCCATGCCCGGCTGAGGCTCCTTCTTTTTTTTCTTCTTTCTTTCCGGAAACACCATCATGCCGGCGACCGGTGCCTCCCGTCATCCCGCTTAGCGCGGCCCTCAAGTTGCTCTCGGAATCGATGAGGAAATTGGCAGAGGTGACGACGTATTCTCCTTCTTTTACTCCGTTTATAACCTCGTCATAGCCCTCCGCCTTCGCCCCTATCAAAACCCTCCGCGGCTCGAACGTGCCGTCCCTTCTGTCTATGATGACTATCTGGCGCGTGCCAGTGTCTATAACGGCTGTATCCGGCACAGTGAGCGCGTTTTTTGCGATATTCGCCTTTATCTCGACATTAAAATACATCCCTAATTTCAGCGCGTGATTGTAGTTCGGCAGCATCTCGAACCTGACCTTCTCTGTCCTCGCCTCTGTGCCTGCCTCTGGCGCATACCTTATCGAGCCGAGGTGGCTGTATATGTGCTCGATTCTGCCGTGATAGACCTCGGTTGAGGAATATGACGGAGCGAGTGTAGCCGTCTCACCCACCTTGACGTAAGGCATCTCGTATTCATATATCTCGCCGTAGACCCAGACGACCGAATGGTCTATTATCTTAAAGAGCGGCTCCCCGGACTCGATCTTCTGGCCCTCCACGACCATCTTTTCGATATCGCTCCCGTTTTCGGAGGCCACTATCGTCATCGTCCTCGCGATAGTCCCAGTCTTTTTAAGCCTCTCTATCTGGTCGTCCGATATGTCCCAGTACCTTAGCTTCTGCTCGGCGGCGGAAAGGAGTTCGAGAGCCCCTTTTCTCACTTCCGGATACGGGCTTTCCTTTACTCTATCGTAACCCTTGAGCGCGAGGAGATATTCTTCCTGAGCAGATACGAGGTCCGGGCTGTAAAGCTCGAGGAGCTTTTCCCCTTTCATCACCATCTGGTCGGTCCGGGCTACGTAGAGCTTCTCCACCCACCCCGATACCTTGGAGTTTATGACATAGACCCTGTTCTCGACCGGCTCCACGCGGCCTACAGTCCTTATGACGCTTGCAAGCTTGCGCCTGGCGACCTTTTCCGACCTTACGCCTATCTCCTGTATCCTCTCCGGACTTATCCTTACAGTTCCCGGCGCCTCTGTTGATGGAGCGGCCTCGTCCTCATAGACGGGGACATAGTTCATGCCCATCTCGTCTTTTTTGGGGGTGGGGGAGGTGAGCGTTGGGTTCATGGGCGCGCGGTAATATAATATCTTTCTTTCCTTATGGGCTGGCTTCTCGGCAACAGGCTTTCCGGGCTTCGCATAAAACCATATAAAGGACCCGCCTATGGCGACGCCGAGAATGATAAATAACAGTGCCGCAAGAACTCTTTTCATAATCTTATCGCTTTCCCTTTATTGATTGAAGTCGACCCCCACGGCGCGTTCGAGGGCCGCTATTCGCTTACGGTATTCGAGTATTGATTTAATGTAATCAAGCCGCGTCCTTTTGAGGTCGCGCTCTGTGTCCAGAAGCGTGAGGAAGTCGACCTTCCCTGACTGGTAGTTCTTGAGGGCCGAATCAAAGGACATCTCTACCTGCGGTATTAAGCTCGTCTCATAAAGCGTGCGCGTCCTGTCGGCGGCCTCCACCTGCAGAGCGGCCCATTTTACCTCGAAGCTCTTGTTGTTTTTCTGCGCCATGAGCATGGACCTGGCTGAGATCGCGTCCGCCCGTGCCGCATTTTCGATGTTATCGTACTTGCCGTACCATATCGGTATGTTTACCCTGAACATCAGGCCGACCCCGTCGAACCTGCCGAAGTCCTGCACCGGCCCTGCGCCCACCATGAAGTCGGGGTAGCGGCTGGCCCGGAACAGTTTGCCGCTGCGGCGGTTGAGCACCGTGCCCTCGCTCAGATCCACCTCTAGCTCGTCGCCC
>JAKAIQ010000095.1 GCA_021825035.1 Deltaproteobacteria bacterium
AAAAAGAGGTGGAGATAATCAGGGCGCTCAGAGGAATCGGCGTCAAGGCAGGAGAGACGAAAGAATACATCTCCGGGCAGTCCCTCAGCTCAAGGCTTGGAATCTCACGCGCCGCGGTCTGGAAGCACATAAGGAACCTCAGGGGAATGGGTTTTCTCATAGAGGCCAGCCCCTCGAAAGGGTATTCACTCAGAAACGAAGCGGAAAGTTTTAACGCCATAGGGATACGCGCGGCCCTTTCCACGGAAGTTATCGGGAAAAAGATATTTTTTTATTCATCCATAGATTCAACCAACATAAAGGCTTTTGAGCTTGCGAGAATGGGAGAGCCTGAGGGCACGGCTGTCATAGCCGACAGCCAATCAAGTGGAAAAGGCCGCATCGGAAGAAGATGGGAATCTCCCCCCGGCGTAAACGTCTATACCTCTGTTATTCTCAGGCCTGATGTGGAGCCGCAGAATGCTCAAAACCTGACGTTTCTGTCGGCCGTTGCCGTAGCCGAGGCGGTGGAGGCCGTTTGTTTGCGGAAACCGACCGTAAAATGGCCTAACGACATACTCATCGATTCGAGGAAGGTGGCCGGCATACTGATGGAGATGGATTCGGAGGCGGACAGGGTTCATTTTGTCATAGCCGGAATTGGAGTGAACGTGAATATGAAAGAGCGGATGCTCCCGGTCCCCATCAGGACGATAGCGTCATCATTGGCTGAAAAGGCAGGCATAGATATCGACAGAACCGGCTTCGTGCGCGCCCTTTATTCAAGTATCGAAAAATGGTATAGAATATATTCAAGCGATGGATTCGGCCCGGTCTTGAACGCCTGGAAGGGGTATTTTGACGCCGAGGGAAAGCCTATAAAGGTCACGAGCTTTAACAGTACGGTTTTTGGCATATGCGCCGGAGTTGACGAAAGCGGCGCACTGCTTGTAAGAAGCCCATCCGGCGCCATTATCAGGATAATCTCAGGGGATGCGGAAAGAGGGTAGCACAAATGCTTCTTGCCGTAGATATCGGTAACTCCAATATCGTTGTCGGGGTCTTCAGGGGCGACTCATTGTCAGTCCACTGGAGAATAAACACGGAAATAAGCCGTACCGCTGACGAATACGGGGCGCTCCTTGCCGGCCTTTTTTCGTCCGCCGGCATAACCCGGCCGGACATAGACGGCGCCATTGTCTGTTCGGTTGTGCCGGGTCTTGACAGGACTTTTCTCGAAGTTATCAGAAGATACGCCGCAGAAAAAGTTTATCTCGTAGGTAAAAACGTAGTTCCCGGTATAAAAGTCCTTACGGACAATCCCGGAGAAGTAGGGGCCGACAGGCTCGCGAACGCCGTTGCGGCCCGCCGTCTCTATAAGCCGCCGGTTATCATAGTAGACTTCGGCACAGCAATAACGTTCGATTATGTGCGCGTGGACGGATACATGGGTGGGGTTATTGCGCCGGGTATCGCCATATCCGCGGGAGCGCTGTTTGCGCGGACGGCAAAGTTGCCGGAGTCGGATTTCGAGAGGCCCGACCGCGTAGTTGGAAAAAATACGATAGAAGCCATGAGGTCAGGTCTTTTTTTCGGATTTGGGGGACTCGTCGATCGCATAATAGAAAGAATGATGAAAGAGTACGAGGAAAAGGCGCAGGTAATCGCCACCGGAGGAATGGCTAAGTTTCTTCTGGGCGAGAGCCGGCAAATAAAAAAGACGGATGAATTTCTTACCCTTAAAGGCCTGAAGTTCATGTACGAAGGGATTTGATAAGATAGATGTCAGCCAACGAACACTTCCTTGCGGGCAAGAAACACCTTAAAGAGGATAATATCGACAAGGCGCTGCGGGCCTTTGAAAAGGCTTATCGCGAGGATAAAGACATGGCTGAGCACATGTCCTATTACGGCCTCTGCAAGGCCGTACGAAGCGGCGAGATCGGTTTTGGCCTGGAGCTGTGTACCAGGGCCATTAAAAAGGAATTTTTTCGCGCGGAGTTCTATCTCAATCTCGGCAAGGTCTATCTGGCCGCGGGCAATAAGAAGGGGGCGATAAAGGTGTTTCTGAAGGGCCTCAAATTCGAGCCTGCAAATGAGGAGATCAATAAATACCTGGTCGATCTCGGCTTCAGGAAGAGGCCGTTTGTGCCTGTCCTCGAGAGGTCCAACCCTGTAAACAAATATCTCGGCATAATATTTAGAAGACTCATCCCCAGGCTTTTTAAAAGGACGACATCATAGGAATGGATATCGCTCTGGACAAGAAAAGGAACATTGCCGTGATTGCCCACGGCGGCGCAGGAAAGACCACTTTATCCGAAGCGATTCTTTTTGACGCGGGAGCCACCGACAGGCTTGGCCGGGTAGATGACGATACTTCCATCCTCGACTGCGAGCCTGAGGAGCATAAAAGAAAGTTGAGCATTTCTTCAGCTATCCACCACTACAGGTGGGGAGAGTGCTCCGTCAACATAATCGACACGCCCGGCTATTCCGATTTTCTTTATGAGACACGTAATTCCCTGAGGGCTGCCGGCGGGGCAGTAGTTATTCTGAGCGCCATATCCGGGGTGAAGGTGCAAACCGAGAAGATATGGCAGTTCGCCGACGAGTTCGAGATCTCAAGGATTGCCTTCGTAAATAAGATGGACAAAGAGCGGGCTAATTTCCTGAGGGCCGTTGACGATATGGAAAAGGTTCTCGGAACAAGGGGCGTGCCAATTCATATTCCGGTCGGTGAAGGGCCGGGGTTTTCCGGAATAATCGATCTCATGGCCATGAAGTGCTTAACTTACAGAGATGATTGCTCTGGCGGCTGGGAGATTAAGCCCATACCAAAAGATAATGAAAAAGACTCCGCCGATATGCGGGAACGGATGATCTCATCGCTCGTCGAGGCCGATGACGGTCTAACCGAAAAATATCTGAGCGGGGTCGAGTTGACTGTGGGGGAGCTTCAAAAAGCTTTAAGAGAGGGGGTGCTCACGAGACGGTTCATCCCGGTTCTCCTGGGGTCCGCATACAGGAATATGGGCGTAAACCTCCTCATGGACGCCGTAAACCTGACGCTTCCTTCGCCCGTTGACAAGGGCGTCATAAGGGGCGTCATAAAAGGAACCGATCCAAAGACAGGCGCCGAGGCCGTGAGGGAGCCTGATCCTGAGGAGCCTTTTTCCGCCTTTGTCTTCAAGACCATAATAGACCCTTATACGGGAAAGCTCTCCATATTCAGGGTGCTTTCCGGGACATTGCATGCCGACAGCCAGGTCTACAATTCGAGCCGCGGCGTAAAGGAAAAGATAGGCCACCTTTATATCATGGAAGGCAAGAAATTAAAGGACACCGCCAGGGCGGCGGCTGGAGACATAATTGCGGCCGCCAGGCTCAAGGATACGCTTACGGGCGATACCCTCTGCGATGCTGCGAACCCGATACTCTTTCCTCCACCGGCTCCGGCGAGCCCCGCCCTTTCATATGCCATACATCCGAGGACAAAAGCCGATGAGGACAAGGCCCCCGCTGCCATAGAAAAGCTTATCGAGGAAGATCCGGGTCTCGATTTCAGGAGGGACGGCCAGACGAAGGAGTTCATACTTTCAGGAGCCGGCCAGGTGCATATCGAGGTGAGCGTGGAGAAGCTCAGGAGGAAATTCGGTTGCGACCTGGAGATAAAGACACCGAGGGTGTCTTACAGGGAAACGATCCGTTCCCATGTGAAAGTTCAGGGAAGATACAAAAAACAGTCCGGAGGAAGGGGGCAGTACGGGGATGTCTGGCTCGACATGAGTCCGCTGCCGCGAGGTAAGGGATTCGAATTTTTCGATAACATAACCGGCGGGGCCATACCGAGGCAGTTCATTCCGGCTGTAGAAAAGGGCGTTAGGGAAGCTATGCTCTCCGGCGCTCTCGCCGGATTTCCGGTCGTAGACGTGAAAGTGATTCTTTACGACGGCTCATATCATTCGGTTGACTCATCCGACATGGCCTTTAAGATAGCCGCCTCCATCGGTTTTAGGAAAGGCTTTGAGCAGGCCCACCCGGTACTCCTCGAGCCCGTTATGAAGATGGAGATAAACGTGCCTGACGATAGCCTCGGCGACGTTATCGGGGATATCAATTCGAGAAGAGGCAAGATCCTCGGCGCGGAGCCGAAGGCCGGCAGCCAGACGCTTAAGGCCGTCGTGCCGATGTCGGAGGTCATAACCTACGCGACCGACCTTAAAAGCGTTACGCAGGATCGAGGCATTTTTACGATGGAATTCTCACACTACGAGGAAGTGCCGACATTTCTCAGCCAGAAGATAATTGCCGAGCATACGGGGTCGGCAGGCAAGTGATGGAAAGGCCCGGGATATGAAGGTCCGGCAGGGTTTATTAAAGTTTGTCTCACCCAAGACCGATAGGGAAGAGCGCCTGAGAATCGCCCTCAACACATGCGATGAACCTCTTTCGTCCGATGACCGAATTACAGTTCTTTTCATTCTCAGTCATGACCGTGATCCGGAGGTCGCGGCAGCCGCAAAGAAGGCTTTTGAAGAATACCCCTTTCCATTGACCTGCGACGCCCTCGATAAAAGGCTTGACCCTGCCGTCATAAAAGAGATCGTACGCCTCCGCGGGGATAACGATGCCGTTATGATTATGGCCTCGCTAAACCCTTCGATAGACGACGATACCCTTGCGCTCATAGCCGAGACGGGACCTGAGGATGTTATAGGCCTTCTTGCATTGGACAGGGACAGGGTGCTTGAAAAACCGTTCCTTCTCGATGCCATAAGGAAAAATCCGGCTGCCTCGCCCGCCCTCGTAAGATCTCTCGAATCCCTTCAATCCAATCCGGCTTCATCTCATGCTTCCCCCGCCCGGACCGCCGCGGCGGCGGATGCCTGTAGCGGCGGCGATGAGTCAATAAAAGGGGATGAGGTAAAGACGCAGTTTAATGAGCAGAACCTGTATAAATTGATTCAGGAGATGGGCATAGGCAGCAAGGTGAAACTGGCCCTTACCGGAAACAAGGCCGCGCGCGAACTCCTCGTCAAGGATGCGAATAAAATAATATCCGTGTCGGTGCTAAAGAACCCCAGAATAACCGAAGACGAGGTGCTGAAGCTTTCATCTGCAAAGGGGATTCCTGAGGATATATTGAGGATTATAGGAAGAAACAAGGAATGGATCAAGAATTACAGCATAAGGCTAAATATGGTGATGAACGCGAAGACGCCCCTGGCGATATCCATCAAGCTCATGGATCAGCTTTTTGAGAAGGACCTCGCAAAGATCGCGAAAAGCAAGAACGTACCGAGCGTTATCGCGTCCACTGCGAGAAGAAAGCTCGAACTGAAGAAGGACCAATGATATGCCTCTCGGCGTGCATACCTCGATAGCGGGAGGCATATCCAATTCAATCGACAGGATAGAGGATCTCGGCTGTGACGCCATGCAGATATTCTCCAGAAATCCGAGAAGCTGGACCTTGAGGCCCATCCCCAGAAATGAGATCGACCTTTTCAGGGCTAAAAGACGCAAGGCGGCCATATGGCCTGTAGCGGTGCATACTACGTACCTTATAAATCTCTGCTCGTCCGACCCGGCCATCTTTGATAGATCGGTAAGCCTCTTCAAGGCCGAGATAGGAACGGCTGAAGACCTCGGCGCCGACTATCTTGTAACCCACCTCGGAAGCCCGTTAGGCATGGGCGCTGATTTTGCGCTCGAACGCATCGGAAGAGCGCTTAAAGAGGTTTGCGAAAGCAATCTCGGAAAAAAGGCCATGATACTCCTTGAAAATACCTCTGGAAGCGGGTTCGGGTTTGGGAGCAGCCTCAAGGACGTGGGCAGGATCATGGATAACGCCGCACTCCTGGGGCTCGAGATCGGATTCTGTTTCGACACATGCCACGCCTTTGCCGCCGGCTACCGTATGAGTTCAGAAAGCGAGGTCGCCGCGCTTCTTGAGACGGTAGACAGAGAGGCCGGGTTGAAAAGACTCAAGCTCATCCATCTAAACGACTCCAAGGGCGGTCTGAACTCGAAGCTCGACAGGCACGAACACATAGGGGAGGGCAAGATAGGCCTCGACGGGTTTAAGGCGCTTATCGCCAATCCCGTGATTAGGCGGACGCCCCTCATACTCGAGACGCCGAAAAAGAGCGAAAAGGACGACCCGCGTAATCTAAGGACTGTAAGAAAGATAATGGAAGCGTGGGGCAAACCTGCTTGAATTCCGCGACGTATGCGTGTAGGATACCTTCTCGATACCAAAGGAGGATTTAAATGTACGATCTTGTCATAATTGGGGGCGGCCCGGCGGGCCTCACGGCTGGAATCTACGCCCAGAGGTCGAGGCTCAAAACCATTCTGCTTGAGAAGGGTGTCGTAGGCGGCCAGATAGCCTTGAGCGATATCATAGAGAATTATCCGGGTTTTTCGTCCATAAGCGGCGCCGGGCTCATGGAGAAGTTCGAGGAGCACGCAAGGGGACTCGGGCTTGAGATAAGATTGGATGAAGTAATTAATATAACGGTTGAGGGCAAGGAAAAGGTCATAAGGACCTCGGAAGGTGAACTGAGGGCGAAGGCGTTGATAGTCGCAACGGGTGCAAAGCCGAGGCGCCTCGGGGTGCCTGGCGAAAAGGAGCTTACCGGGAAGGGGGTTTCATATTGCGCCACTTGCGACGGCCCCTTCTTCAGGCAGCGTACCGTTATGGTCGTTGGGGGAGGCGACACGGCGGTAAAGGAGGCCGTGTATCTTTCGAAGCTCGCATCTAAAGTCTACATCGTCCACAGGAGAGACAGGTTCAGGGCCGAAAAGATGCACCAGGAAAAGGCCGAGGCAACGCCCAATATAGAATTCCTTGCCAGTAACATACTTAAAGAGATTAAAGCGGAAAACGGAGTCGTCAGCAAGGCCGTGATTGAGAATCTCAAGAACCCGGCCGTGAAAGAGGTGGCTGTTGACGGCGTGTTCATATTCGTGGGCATAAATCCGACGACCGACTTCGTAGATGCCGAAAAGGACACCGGCGGGTTCATAAAGACAAATCCAAGGATGGAGACGAGCATCCCAGGGGTTTTCGCGGCAGGAGACTGCCGCACAAGCCCTCTGCTCCAGGTGGCTACAGCCGTTGGGGACGGCGCCATAGCGGCGTACATGGCAGAACAGTACATCGAAAATTATTGATAGATAAAGCCCGTACGGAACGAACGATCCACATCGAAAGGTGAAGGACTCCGTGGGAAGGCCTCGGGAAAAGATAATAGTATCCATAGGCGGCAATGCGCTCATAAAGCGCGGAGAGACCGGAACAATAGAGGAGCAGTTCGACAATGCAAGGAAGGCCTGCGAGTTCATAGCAAGGCTTTCCGCTGCCGGAAAGAATATAATAGTCACCCACGGCAATGGGCCTGTTGTAGGGAATATCGTTATAAGGAACGAGGCTGCGAGGAACTCCATTCCACCGATGCCGCTTTACATATGCGACGCGGACTCCGAGGGCGGCATTGGCTTCATGATCCAGCAGACCCTTTATAACTGGCTTCTCAAAAGCCGCGGCATGAAAGAGGTCGTTGCCGTGGTGACGCAGGTGGTGGTAGACCGTCTGGACCCTGCCTTCAAGAACCCCTCGAAGCCGATAGGTCCGTTTTATACTCTCGATGAGGCGCGCGCTCTCGAGGCGAGAGGATGGGCTATGGTAGAAGACAGCCACAGGGGTTATAGAAGGGTAGTGCCTTCGCCGAGGCCCAGGAGGGTCGTAGAGTCGGCCGTCATAAGAAGGCTTGCCGAATCGGGGGTAATAGTCATAGCCGCCGGCGGTGGAGGAGTGCCTGTCTGCGAAAACGGGGACGGCGCCCTCAAAGGGGTCGACGCCGTGATAGACAAGGACCTGGCC
>JAKAIQ010000096.1 GCA_021825035.1 Deltaproteobacteria bacterium
GATCTGAATATGTGAGTATTGACATCGCCATTTACCCATTTTACAGTAGATCCTTTTTTTACAATAATGTTGTCAGGCTTAAAGAAATTTTTTTCAGTCCCGGTAGGTTGCGGCGTCTCTATAATGTAAACCCCGATAACCGGAGCGGGTCTAACAGCCGAAGAGAGCTTGCTTTCAAAAATCTTCCTCTTGGCGCTTTTCAGAGGTTCGTAATCCCCTGTCATATCCTTATAAACCTTGGCCATATATTCAGCCATGAAAAGCTTCGAAGCCCTGTCATCCTTTGATGTTGCCGGAAGCATGGCCTCATCTATCATCGACTTTATTTCCGCAGGAATATTATCCCTGTTTTCCTTGACTATGGATCCCATCCCGACGGCGTCATTTTTGTCATAGGCATCTATAAAACTTTTTGTAATTTCGGACCCGGCTGAAAAACATACGCCCGTAACGACAAAAACAGCTATTAAAGCGATGATCGGCGCGCAAACGAATCTTCTCGGCATGGCTTACCTCCCAAAATTTACCGCCCCGCAAATTTTAACATGAAATCCAGTACAAATTACTCTATTTTTTATATCATTAAATACTGAATAAAAAATTAGAAAAGAGTCCCGAAATGCGGTATCTTTTAGTGTGACGCGCAAGGCGTGTTATTATATACGAGATCGGCCCATGGTAACAGAAAAAATAATGGGAATCGCCGAAACCGAGAGATGATAAACAAAACTGTCAAAATCCATCTGGAGAGGCTTTACAGGACCTTTGACTTGAGATTTCTTTCCTCCGACCCTCTCCAGTTCGTACACAGGTTCAAAAGAAAAGAGGATCGCGAGACAGTGGGCCTCATGGCTTCAAGCCTTGCGTACGGGAGAGTGGAAGGCATAAAAAAAAGCATAGAAAAAGCGCTTGCCGTCATGGGGGACTCCCCGCATCTCTTTGTAAAGAAGTTCAGTAGCCGGCAAGCGCGGCTTTTTTCCGGTTTTGTTCACCGTTTCAACGACGGGAAAGACATAAGCTGCCTTATCTACTTCATGCGGCAGATGATAGAAAAAAACGGATCGATCGAAGAATTTTTCTTAAAAGGGTATTCTCCGGATGACAAAAACATAAAAAATGCCCTTATTTCCTTCTCTCAGCGGGCGCTCGAGTTGGACACCGGCGGGATTTACGGGAATGGGCTGCCTTTAAACGCCGGCGTAAAGTTCTTTTTCCCCACCCCCTCGAACGGAAGCCCATGCAAGAGGCTTAACCTCTATCTCAGATGGATGGTTCGCAGAGGCGATAAACTTGACATGGGCCTTTGGAAAGAGATAAATCCATCAAAGCTCATAATCCCCCTTGATACGCACATAGCGCGAATCTCGAAGAATATCGGCCTTACGAAGCGTTCGACGCCGGACTGGAAAATGGCGGAGGAGATTACCGAAACGCTTAAAGAACTCGATCCGGTTGATCCGGTTAAATATGATTTTGCCCTTTGCAGGCTGGGTATCCTTGACAAGTGCCCGCGGCGCGCCGACTCGCAGAAATGCGCGGACTGCATGCTCAAAAAAATCTGCGTCCTTTAAGTTTAGGACTTGCATCGCGCTCATGGTCTTTCAATGAAAATCCTTTGACAGAACGGCGTGGATGGTATAACATTTATGCCGAAATCGCCGTATAAAATTCACGCCGGCCTGAATAACCCTAAATCTACGGTTTTTGCGGCGTCGGCAGAAAAGACCCTGATTTTCCGACATCGAATAGCCCGGCACATCGGACATTCTGAACTTTCGATCAGCAAAAAAACGGAGTCGAGATGCAGATCCAAGAGGTATTTGACCTCATAAAAGACGACATAAAAAAGGTGGAAGCAGGGTTTAAGAAAGACCTTAATTCCGATGTTTATCTCATAAGCAAGGTAGGAGAGTACATTCTCAACAGCGGCGGAAAAAGATTCAGGCCGATGATCATGCTCCTTTGCGCGAGGCTCTGCAATTACATTGGTGACAAGCATATCCCTCTTGCAGGCGTGGTCGAGTTCATTCATACCGCAACGCTTCTGCATGATGACGTGGTCGATAACGCCCATTTAAGAAGGGGCAACGCCTCGGCCAACAAGGTCTGGGGCGACGGCGCAAGCATACTTGTCGGCGATTACCTGCTGTCGAAGGCTTTTTCACTGGCCGTCAAGAATGGCGATATGCGGATTTTAAGCGTTCTATCGGATACCACCACTCGTATGGCCGAAGGCGAGGTCCTGCAACTCCTCAAGCACAGCGACGCGGACACCACGGAGAGGGAATACCTCGATGTCGTCATCAATAAAACAGCGGTGCTGATATCGGCGGCCTCACGGATAGCCGGCATACTCGGCGAAGTTTCGCTTGAAAAGGAGGTCGCGCTGGCCAATTACGGAATGGGCCTCGGCACGGCATACCAGCTCATGGACGATTGTCTGGATTACACGTCCACCGACGAGGACCTCGGCAAATCAATAGGAAATGACCTTCGGGAAGGCAAAGTTACAATGCCCCTTATCCATGCTTCAAAAAAATCGACCGGGACTGAAAAGGAGCTTATAAGAAAGGCTGTCGAGGCGGATGAGCTTACTGATTCCAGGCTGCAAGAGATAGTCGGCATAATCAATAAATACGACGGCATAGAATACACAATAAACAGAGCCAGATCTTATGTCGAAGAGTCGAAAAGAAACCTTGAACTCTTTGAGCCTGACATTGAAAGGGCGGCGCTCATGGCCGTAGGCGACTTCGTGATAGACCGGACATATTAGCCAAAATTATCTTTCTGTGCAATAATGGAGAATGAAATGCAATAAACCACGGTCGGCTCATATTAATGGAAAAGAAGGCTAAAAAAATCCTCGATATCCTCGAACAGGAATTCCCCGGCGTTCGGCCGGCGCTTGTTTTTTCAACCCCTCTTGAACTTCTCATAGCTACGATGCTCTCGGCGCAGACGACCGACAGGCACGTTAACACGGTAACCGAAAAACTTTTCAAAAAGTACAAAACCGCCGATGATTATGACAGGGCGAGCCTTGCAGAGATCGAAAAAAGCATAAATTCAGTAAATTTTTACAGAAATAAGGCCAGAAGCATAAAAGGCTGCTGTAAAAAACTCGTCGAGGAATTCGGCGGTGAAGTGCCGCAGACCATCGATGAACTTACTCTTCTTCCGGGCGTCGGCAGAAAAACCGCCAATATAGTCCTTGGCAACGCCTTCGGCAAAAACGCACTTGCCGTGGACACGCACGTAAAACGGGTGGCGAAACGGCTCGGCCTGACGGAGTCGGAAGACCCTGATGAAGTCGAAAAGGACCTTTGCAAGATCATACCGGAAGACAGATGGACCAAGACAACCCACCTCTTCATCGTTCACGGTAGAAAAACCTGCAAGGCAAAGAATCCTTTGTGCGAAGTCTGCCCGGTCAATGACTACTGCGATTATTTCAAGACAGTCTATCTGAAAAAAAAAGATAATTCTCGCCTGATATCTCAGCGCAACCTGTAAAGTACGTCACGCATGACGTGCGTCGTTCTTTTTAAAAAAGTCATTTAAGACCTCCGGCCACAAACAGCGGCGAATTTCGTGACCTGAAAAAACTTCATGTTGGCGTTCAAATAATTGTGCTATCCGGACGTTGGCGGAAGATAAAAGCTTATAAGTAAACATTGCCTCAGACCTCTGAAATGCTTATGGAGGGAATATGGACAGGTTCTTTATAGACCGTGGCGGAAAGGTGGAAGAGTATGCCGGGAAAAAGGAGAAGCGTAACGTGGGATTTCCGGTCTGCCTTTATCTAAAATACGGAGAAGATCAAACGGTCACCTGCTATGATTTCATATTGAACATGAGCATGTCGGGTATTTTTATAAAGACGGACGCGAACATCTCTCCGGGATCAAGGGTGTTCATGCGCTTTTACATACCGCCGGGGGAAAAGATTCTCGGTGAGTTTTCTGGAGAGGTCGTAAACGTCAACAGGGATGGCTCTTATCCAAGAGGAGTCAGCCTGAAATTCATCGATTATGAGCCGGGCGATCTTCAGAAGTTCGAGGATTTTCTGGAAGGCAAGCGCCATCTTTTTGATGACAAAGCCTGATATGGTCTCTGCGCAGAAAAACTCCGAGGGTCAGGAGATATCGTCCTTGAAGAGGTCTACCTCTGAAATACCCGTCGATTCCTCTTCATTGTGATCTATTTTCTCAAAACTATTCCTGAATTTATTATATGTATATACGGCCCCGGTGCCGATATCATAATACCAGCCGTGGATGTTGACCTTCCCTTCCTTCAACGCCTCGTTTGCCTGCGAATATGTTTTAAGGTTTTCCCGTTGCCGCACGAATACGAGGATGGCTAATTAGATCGCTGCGGCAGTGCACGTCTTCTTGTGAAGAGGGTTGTTAGCCGGGACTATGTTGCCCACGTTCCCTACGACAAACAGCTCGCCTACCCTGCTCTGCGTTATATTGTTGGGCGATGATATTGCGAAAGGATAACTGCAGTTCAGCCGCTTTCTTAGAAAAGCCTTATCTGCGGCGCGCTGCCCGGAGCCGCGACTTCATTACCACGAAATATTTCAATCTTCCCGAATTCCCCGTCAAATCCCGGGGTAATATTGACGTCTCCGTTGCGCATCCTGGCGATCGCCTCAGCCACCTTCGCGCCGGAGAGCCTGTCGATTTCACATTGAGGCATATTGAGCAGTATGTCAAACTCCGGGGATTCGGCAACAAGCCTTTTGTATGATCTCTTCACCTTGACGGAATTTACACCGCAGTCAAGCGATTGGGCCAATATCTCGTCAAGCGGGATAATATGCCTGGCCGGTATGGCATTCTCCGGTATGAAGCCAAGCGGCCTGTCGGCCAATTCCAGCACCCTGCTCATCACTCCCACGGTTACTTCTTTGCCGCAAACGGAGCAAATCCTGCCCGCCCTCGACGTCTCGTCCGGCGAGAGGCGTACTCCGCATTCCCTGTGTCCGTCATAATGGTATTTTCCTTCTTCAGGAAAGAATTCGATTGTAAACAGGAATTTTTCGATGTCCTTTTCCTTAATTATCTTCGTTATCTCATGATAATCGAGGTTGCAATCGAATACGTTGGCCTCCCTCCCGAGCTTGGAGGGGGAGTGGGCGTCAGAGTTCGAAATGAGCGTAATCCCGTCGAGACCGGAAAGCCCCCAGTTCATTTGCGGGTCTGAGGAAAGACCGGTCTCGATGGCATGGATATGCTTTGCGTAATCCCCGAAACACTCCTCGATCGAATCAAAACCGGATTTGCTCCCGAAGATGGAGAACCATGGGGTCCATGCGTGGGCCGGCACGAGCATCGCGTCCGGTGAAGAGTCGAGAACGATCTTTATCAGGTCCTGCGATGAGAAACCGAAGATCGGCCTTCCGTCCGAGTTGATGTTGCCTAATTTCGCGAAAGCCGAGTTCATCTTTTTCACCGCCTCGATGGAAGGCGCGAAGATGAGATTATGTACCCTCCTGGTCTTGCCTCCCTGCGAATAGATATTGCTTACCTCGGCGGTCAGCATGAATCGGACCGGATTCTTGCCGCCTCCCGTCCTTAACGCGAATAGCCCGCGTCCGTCGGGTTCGAGCTTCTCTTCAATAGAGGCAAGGTGCGCGGGATGGGTGAAATCTCCGGTGCCGAGAAGATTTATACCTTTAAGCCCCGCCCATAGCGAAAGCGAATCAAGGTTCATCTCCCTGCTCGTGGCCCTTGAGTAACGACTATGGATGTGAAGGTCGGCTATTATGCGCATGGCTTGATCTATCTCCTTAATCAACCGCTTCAACGATAAACTTTCTGCAGGCGCACTATTGCGACGACTTGCCGTCTCTTTTTAATGGCAGGCCACCGCTTGGCCTTTCATCCCTTATTGAAGAATCAGTCATAAATGGCAAAGATTCTTCATGGCTGGGAACAGCCTCCTGTTTTCCAAGCCCGTCTTCGATAAGGAAGAAATTGCGCAGGACCTCATGCATGCCTGGAAAATAACCCCATAGGGTCCTGCTTCCAGCGCCATGGATTTAATGGATTTGCGGATGACTTTATCACAAAAGCGCGCCTGCGGAAAGCTACAATCCGACAATATTAAAGCCTGAGTCCACGTATACGACCTCCCCCGTGACTCCGCTGGAAAGTCCGCTCAGGAGATAAAGAGCTGTTTTTGCCACATCTTCCTGGGTGACGTTACGCCTGAGCGGAGCCTTCGTTTCAACCTGGTCGAGTATTGACCTGAAGCCGGCTATCCCCATGGCCGCGAGCGTCTTTATCGGCCCTGCGGAGATGGCGTTAACCCTTATGTTCTTCGGCCCGAGGTCGGATGCGAGGTATCTCACGCTCGCCTCGAGCGCGGCTTTCGCCACGCCCATTACATTATAGTTCTGTATTACCTTGACGCTGCCGTAATAACTCAGGGTAATTATGCTTCCGGCCCTGCCTTCCATGAGAGCCCTTGCCCTCCTGGCGAGGGCAACGAGGGAATATGCGCTCACGTCGAGGGCGATTCTGAAGCCCTCCCTTGAAGTATCGACAAAATCCCCTTTAAGCTCTTCCTTCCTGGCGAATGCGAGGGAATGGACGAGGGCGTCGATGCCGCCCCATTCCTTTGAGAGCGTATCGAAGACCGAATCGATCTGAGCGTCGTCCGTAACGTCGCACGGAATAACCAATTTTGAGCCGATGGATTCCGCAAGAGGCCTTACCCTCGATTCCAGGGCTTCACCCGCATATGAAAAGGCCAGCTCCATGCCTTCTTTATTAAGAGCTTGCGCAATGGCCCAGGCGATGCTCCTTTCGTTGGCGACCCCGAAAATAATTCCCTTTTTCCCATCAAGCAATCCCATGAATGCAACCCTCCTCTTACATGTTGAAATATGAAAGTTATCAACTTGGCCCCAGACACTTTTTCTATCATTATTCCGCAAATCATTCAACGATTCTTTGCCGATATCTTCCCAGGACACGCATTCGCGTATCCGATTCTATTGATTTTCGTTGTTTTTATGATACTATCCACATATGTCCGAGCTGCGATTGAACCTGTTGACAAGAGAGTGGGTGATCATAGCGACTGAGAGGGCAAAACGCCCCACCGATTACAAGAACCCTTCCTCTTTTACAAGACCCGTTCCTCCCAACTATCTCAATACCTGCCCTTTTTGTGACGGCAACGAACACAAGACCCCCGATGAGTTACTGAGGGTCGCTGATGACGGCAAATGGAAGATACGGGTAGTGACCAATAAATACCCGGCTCTTCGGAACAAAGGCGAACGCAAATGGTGGGGCGACGACGGGGCGCGCTCGATTTCAGGCGTAGGCGTGCATGAGATAATAATCGAAAGCCCTCTTCACAACGCCGGCATGGCCTTTATGGATGTCAAACATATCGAAGCCATACTGGCCGTGTACAGAGAAAGGTTCATTGAGGCGCATAAGGACCCGAGGGTGGAGCATGTGACGATATTTAAGAACCACGGAGAAGGCTCCGGCACATCCATCGTTCACCCGCATTCGCAACTCATCGGCACCCCTGTGGTGCCCATACAGTTCCGCGACAGGGTCCAGTCTGCGATGCATTTTTTCGATGATACCGGCAAATGCCTCGTATGCTCCATTCTTGAAAAAGAAAAAACTGAGGGAAGACGGGTTTTGCTGGATACGGACCATTTCATGACCTTCATACCGTATGCGGCCCTCTCGCCCTTCCACACATGGATATTCCCGAAGAGGCACACTGCTACGTTTTCGGATATCAGGGACGATGAATTGCGGGACATGGCGATGCATCTTAAGACCCTCCTGGCGAAGTTCTACTACGGGCTGGATGATCCG
>JAKAIQ010000097.1 GCA_021825035.1 Deltaproteobacteria bacterium
ACAGAACGAGCAGGAAAAATCGGCCCTCGACTCGAAGATCGAAGAAAAAAAGGCCTCTCTTGACGCGACCGACGCGAGCGTAAAGGAAAAGACCGAATCCCTCGGACGGCTTGCGGAGGAGGTTAGTGGCAAAAAGGCGGCTTGGGCCGCGGAGGCCGCGAAGGCGCTTGAATTGAGGAACTCGCTTATGGCGCAGCTTGCGCCGGAGATAGCGAAAAAATACGAAAACATCAGGTCGAAAAGAGGCGGGGTGGGCATAGCCCTCGTGAAGGACGAAACCTGCCAGGGTTGCCACATTCACATACCGCCGCAGGTTTATATAATGCTGAGGAAAGGGGACGTGGAACTCCACACCTGTCCGCACTGCCACCGCATACTGTACGCCGAAATCGAAAACAACGCCGAGGCCGTTTGACGCCATGCCCGCAAAGTCCGAAGAGCGGCTCGCGGCATTCCTCAGAGAACTCTCCGAGACCCTCGACTTAGACAGGACAATTAAAAAACTTGATATTACCAGGCACGAGGCGCGGGAAATGCTTGCCGGCCTCGTGCCGGAAAGACGCGTCGAGCGCGCGGCGCATGGGGGCGCGTACGAGGTCTTCGTCGACGGAGCGTCGCGCGGCAACCCCGGCCTTGCCGGGGCCGGAGTGGTCATCCGCGACGGCGAGGGCAACGTCGTCAAAAAACTCAGGCGTTACCTCGGGGTCGTCACGAACAACGTGGCCGAGTACCAGGCCCTCGTGGCCGCCCTTGAAGCGGCAAGGGAACTGCGCATAGCGAGGATAAGGATATTCGCCGATTCCGAACTCATGGTGAAACAGCTTACCGGGGTATACAGGGTCAAAAGCCCGGAGCTCAAGCCGCTGTATGAAAAGGCGAGGGCTCTGCTCGAAGGATTCGCGGGGTTCGAGATAAAACATGTATACAGGGAAGAGAACAGCGTCGCGGACAGCCTCGCCAACGAGGCCATTGACCGCAGATAACGGGTCGGGGCGCGTTTATAAGCCTTTAAAATCGCCTTTTTTTGTGCTAATATCTTAAAAACGCCGGAGGACGACAGGCGGCCGCCGCCGTTTTTTCAAGCGGCGGAGGAAAGTCCGGACACCGCAGGGCAGGGAGGTCGCTAACGGCGACCGGGGGCGACCCCAGGGAAAGGGCCACAGAAAACGAGACCGCCCGGCAAGGCGAAAGCCGTGCCGGGCAAGGGTGAAATGGCGGGGTAAGAGCCCACCAGCCTGCCGGGCGACCGGCAGGGCTCGGCAACCCCCTCCCGGTGCAAGGCCAAATAGGTTCCGCATGAAGGATCGCCCGTCCTTTTTCCTTCGGGAAGGGCGGAACGGGTTGGCCGCTCGAGGCCGGCGGCAACGCCGGACCCAGATGAATGGCAGCCGCCCCGCGAAAACGGGGCTACAAAATCCGGCTTACGGCGTCCTCCGGCGTTTTTTATCGTTTTAAGGTTCCGCCGGATTCGGTGACGCGCTCCGGCGCGGGGTTAATCGTTTTTTTCAATGAATTACCGGGCGCCTGGAACGGCAAACACCGTAGATTGTTCTCCGCAGGGCAACCTCGTGTTGATCTTCAATCTCTCCTCTCCTGGCGGCGCCGCCTCTGCCCTGAACTCTGTCCTGGAGTATTTTGCCTGTGAAGATCGGCATCAAGATAAAGCTAACCCTCTTCCTCTCCGGGCTTTTTTTCGTCACGGCCTTTCTGCTCGGAGTTATAATGATCGAGCATCAAAGAACCTCTCTCGAGGCCCAGATGCGGTCCCTCGCAGGCACGATAACCGATGAGTTCGCCGGTTACAGCAATATCCCCCTTCTTCAAAAAGACACGCTCGCCATGGAGCTTCTCGTCAAGGACGTTCTCAAATATCCCGGCATACGCGACGCCTATATCCTTGACGACAACTTCATCGCCATGGCCCATAAGGGCAGGCGCGGGAACGACCCCGTGGTCTATATCGACAAAAAAATAATACAGGAGGCGATCGACTCCCAGGGGCCGCCCCCCTGGGTCATCGGCCGGGGGCGGCCTGGCCTGACTTTCGTCGCTCCGATAACTTTCCAGGGCACGACCGTCGGATATGCCGCGGTATCGTTCTCGAAGGAGTACATACGGAAGACTGTCCATGCCGCCATAAAAGACCTCGCGGCCATCGCGGCCATCGGCATGCTCGCGGCCACCCTCCTCTCCATATTCCTCGCCTCCGGCCTTCTTCGCCCGGTATTCAGGCTCCTCAAAGGCACGCAGGAGATATCCCTGGGCAACCTCGACTACAGGATCCCGGAGATACGAAAGGACGAGCTCGGGGATCTCGTCAAATCCTTCAACAGGATGGCCTCGGAACTCAAAAAAAAGGAACTGCTCAAGGGCGTCTTCAACCGCTACGTGAGCCCTGTCGTGGCAGACGAGATATTGAAAGACCCGGGAAAGATAGCGCTCGGCGGGGAAAGAAGGGTCATAACGGTCTTTTTCGCCGACATACGCGGCTTCACCGCTTTTTCGGGCGGCCTCCAGCCTGAGGAGACGGTCGAGTTCCTGAACCGCCATTTCAGCCGCGTTACCGAGGCTATCTTCTGCTTCGGCGGAACGATAGACAAGTTCATCGGAGACGCGGTAATGGGCGTATTCGGCTCTCCGATCCGGAGCGACGCACATCTTGAGCAGGCCGTCAAGGCGGCGATGGCTGTGAAGAAGGCGACTGAAAAAATCAACGCCTTGCGCGCCGAAAGAAACCTTGCGCCCGTGAACATCGGCATCGGGCTCGATTCCGGGACCGTCATCGTCGGGAATATGGGCTCGAATCTGCGCATGGACTATACGGCGGTCGGGGAAGCGGTGAACATGGCCTCGCGGCTTACGGGCATGGCCAGGGCCGGAGAGATACTCGTGACCGAGGCGGTTTACGGCGCGATCGGCGAGAACGTCGTCGCCCGGAGGATGCCCGACGCCCGGATAAAGGGGATCGACGCCGAAACGAGCCTGTACGACATTACCGGCCTAAGGGGCCGATGGCAGGAAGACGTCGAAAAGGCCCTTGCCGCGATTTACGGCCAGGAGAACGAAGAAGTTGCGCTTTAGAGGACTCGTCATAATAGCCGCTCTCGCGGCGCTGCTCGGCGGCTGCGGCCAGCTCGACGCGCGTTACCTCGAAGTCCGTCTTGCCCCGGATTACATAAGGGGGTCGGCGTACGCGAGGGCGAAGCTCCTTTACCGGGCCGGTTATCTTGTCGAAGCGAGGGAACTCGCCGAAGGCGTATCAAAGGAAGACCCTGATTACGCGGCGGCGCGCAGGCTCACGGCCCGCATTGACGCGGTGCTGGGAAACATCGCCGAGAGGCACGCCGAGCTCGGCGAGGATTACGAGAAGGGCGGGATATACGCCCCGGCCCGGCGCGAATACGAGGAGGCGCTGAGGCTCGACCCCGGCAACCGTACGGCCGGAAACAGGCTGAAGGACCTCGACGCCTCTCCCGGCGACGGAAACGCTCCGGAGGCGCAGCCGGTTCCGCCTCCTGCGCCATCCCCTGCTGCAAAAAAGAGCAGGGCCGATGAAAAGAGCTATCAATTAGACGACCCTTCTTTTACCGCGGCGATGCACTACAACAAGGGAAGGCTTTTCCTCGCGTCCGGCGCGTACAACAAGGCCATAGAGGAGTTCAACCTTGTGCTCAAGTACGTCCCCGGTCACGCCGAAGCGAAGAAGCTCCTTGAAGAGGCGAAGGCCGCAAGGGAGACGGCCATCGAGAAACATCTCAAGAAGGGGATAGGTTATTTCGAGGCCGAACAGATGGAGCTTGCCATAAAGGAATGGGACATAGTCCTCGACCTCGACCCTGAGAACCGGTCGGCGTTGGACTACAGGTCGCGCGCCGAGGCCATCCTCAAGCAACTGAGAAAGATAAGGGAAAAGCAGTCGACCCGGTCTTGAAGGCCGCGCCCCTGTTCGGCGCGAAGCCGTCCGCGTCGTCTCAGGCCTTCGGGCCGGTCTCTCCAGCCGTCTCTTTAAAAAACGCTTCGGCTTCGAGCACGTCCAGCCTGCTCCCGATTATGAGAGGGGTTCTCTGGTGCAATTCGGACGGCGTTATGTCGAGTATCCTCGTTTCGCCGTTTGACGCCCTGCCCCCGGCCTGCTCCGCGACAAAGGCGAGCGGGTTGGCCTCGTAAAGAAGACGGAGCTTTCCGTTAGTGGATTTTTTATCGGCGGGATAAAGGAAGATGCCGCCCTTCAAGAGGTTGCGGTGAAAGTCCGCCACGAGCGAGCCGACGTAGCGGGCGCTACAGTCTTTTTCGTTTGCCTTGAGCCTTGCTATGTAGCGGCTCGTCGCTTCGGTCCAGCGCCTGCTGTTCCCTTCGTTTATGCTGTAAATCCTCCCCTTATCCGGCATTCTGATATTTTCGTGCGAAAGAAGGAACTCTCCGACGCCGGGGTCGAGGGTGAAGCCGTGCACTCCAAAGCCGGTCGTATAGACGAACATGGTGCTTGAGCCGTAAAGCACGTAGCCCGCGGCGGCCTGCCTTGCGCCGCATTTCAGGAAGTCGCCCGGAGCCGTCTCGGCGCGAGGCCCGTCGAGCCTGAGGACCGAAAAGATCGTTCCCACGCTGATGTTCACGTCTATGTTGGAAGAGCCGTCGAGGGGATCGAAAAGCAGGAGATAATCTCCGCGGCAGGCCGGGTCTATCCTTATTATGTCCTCCTCTTCTTCGGAGGCCATTCCGGCCAGGTACCCGCCGCGCTCCATGGTCCTGATTATGGTCTCGTTGGCGAACTCGTCGAGCTTCTGCACCTCTTCGCCGTGGACGTTTTTGTCGCCCGTTGCGCCGAGTATGTTCACGAGGCCCGCCCTATCGACTTCTCTGGAGATTATCTTGGCGGCAACCGCAAGGTCGGAAAAGAGGGCCGTGAAATTCCCCCTGGAATTTGGATATCGCCTCTGTTCTTCCAGGAGGAACCTGGTGAGGGTCATGCCCTTGGACATCGTCATTGCTCCATGTTCAAAGGTTTCGCGGGCCTCCGGACTCCCGGAGACCTTTAGCCCGCAAGTGGCCGCGTCTCAATCATCGCCTGGAGAGACGGCTCGCGGGTCTCAAGCCTCCGGCAGACCTCGAACGCCGGAAAAACGGAGCTATTATAGCATGCCCTTTTTTTGCCGCCAGTGAAAAATTTTTCGCGCCGGATGCCGGCCAGGGTGAAGAGCCTCGAAATCCGGGGATCGATGCCGGCGGCAGGACTCTTGCGGCTTGCTAATAGTCGGAGGACGCTGTCTTCGGGAACTTGAAGTCCTTTACGTCCTCGACCTCGAAAAGGCCGGGATAGTTCTCATCTTCGAGGAGTATCCTTTTGACGTTGCCCTGCCACATGGATATGAACTGGTCTTTCTGCTGTGTGGTTGCCGTGCCGCGGAGCACGTGCGGGATGAGCTCGTTCATCCTCGGGTCCTGGGGAAGCGCCTGCGGGTTGTAAACGACCTGGACGGCCTTGCCCGTATCTTCCCTCTGGAATATGAATGTATTGAACTGCATGTCTTTCGAGTCATAGAACAGCTTGTTATCCCTGCCCCATCTCCCGCCGAGCCCGTGAAACCCCGTGACCCCGCATGCGCCGGTTATGAACGATATGACCTGGCCCTGCGGCCCGTACGCGAGGTCCGATGGGC
Organism: Deltaproteobacteria bacterium; assembly: GCA_021825035.1. Classification (GTDB taxonomy): domain Bacteria; phylum Desulfobacterota; class GWC2-55-46; order GWC2-55-46; family GWC2-55-46; genus JAKAIQ01. The sequence continues at coordinate 5,658 of JAKAIQ010000097.1, forward strand.
CGCCCTTTATGACGACCCTTATCTCCCCTCTTACCGGAAGCTCTGCCCCGTAAAGCGCTTTAAGGGCCTTTTGCGTCACTTTGTACGCCCCTGAAACAGCCGGGCAGGAATGCCCGGCGAGAAGAACCGCGTCGGTGTAATTGAATACGAACGCTTCCCCTTCGTTTTGCGCGCCGAGGATATACGCCAAAGGCTCTCTGAGCCTGATGGGTTCCACCCTGTCAAAAAAATCCTGACGCCAATTCGTGCTTATTTTAGCCATCTTGAGCATCTCCTGTTCGTTTATTGTTGTAATATCCGTTCCTGTTCCGGAAAGCCTGCCGCATGAGCCTTGAAGGTTCCGGCCACTTGCGGCCCTTTAACAGGGATTTATCTTTTTAGGGGCAATCTCCGGCCGCGCGCCCCGCGGCTTCCTTATAGCGGTCATGATACCACGCGGCGAGCGCCGGGGGCATCCCACGCGCTCCATAAACCCCGGCTCGGACTTTGCAGGCCGTCTTAAAGTCGTGGCTTGCCACATGGCGCTTCGTTTGTCGGCCAACCGGATAATGATATTTTAAACAGATTTCAATCATTAAAAAACTGACAAATGTCTTTTTTTCGCATTTTTTTTGCGACGACATGAGACTTTAGCCTGCTTGCATGCTTCTGATTTGCGTTTTTATCGATTATTGCCTGAAATGCCTTAATTCTGCCTTGACAGAGAATATTTTTAATGCTAAATATAAACTTGAGTATGGATTTAAAATTAAAAATGAACTTCAACAGCTAATTGCCGTATCGAGAATATATACAAAAGAAGTCGCACTGCAGGGGAATTAACCCTAAAAAGATTAAATTACTTTCAAAATAACAGGAGTATGGATAAATGTGGGCATAAGGACACCGGAGCTTCTTGCCAGGATAGACATACCGAGGCAAAAACTCTACTACCTTGAACAGAAGGGTTTTATCAAACCCCAAAAGACGGTAATCGGGGACAAGGAGTTCAGGGAGTATTCTGAGGAGGACGTCAAAAAGATAGAATATATCTGGAAGTATCTGAAAAAGGGCTTCAAATACAGGATAGCTTACGAAAAGGCGATGGAAGAACTCTCGAACCCGCAACTGAACCTCACAAAAAAAGAAAATCCCTCATAGGGGGTAGGAGGAGTTATAATGGAAGGGCTTTCGATAAGCTCTGAGCCGCCCAGCAGCAATTTAGCCGACAAACGAAGGTCCGAACTCGCCGAAGTCATTGAAGACCCAAGCAGTCGTCCCGATTGCTGGAATGACTGGAAGTGGCAACTCAAAAACAGAATTACCTCCCTCGAACAGATTCGCGAGCTGCTGCCTTTGACCCGGCGGGAAGAAGAAGGCATAAAGCGCGCGCAGGGGCGTTTGGCGATGGCCATAACCCCTTACTTCTTTTCATTAATCGACAAAACCGATCCAAGGTGCCCCATAAGAAAGCAGGCCGTTCCAAGGCTTGAAGAGTTCAGCGTGGCCTCCTGCGAGATGGTAGACCCATGCGGAGAGGACAGCCACTCGCCGGTTGCAGGCCTCGTCCACAGGTATCCGGACAGGGCGCTTCTCATTGTGACCGATTCCTGCGCCATGTACTGCAGGTACTGCACGAGGCGCAGGATGGTCGGAGAAGAGCTGCCGCCGATGTCCATCGAACGGTTCGAGGACGCCTACAGATATATCAGGTCGAGGAAGGCCATCCGCGACGTCCTGATATCCGGCGGCGACCCGCTTATGATGAAGACCGAGGTGCTTGAGAGCTACATACGGAGGCTTCGCACCATACCGCATCTCGAGATAATAAGGATCGGCACCAGGGTTCCGGTTACCCTGCCGATGAGGGTGGACGCCGCGCTCGTCGATATGCTCAAGAAATATCATCCGGTCTACATGTCCATCCACTTCTCGCACCCGAGAGAGATAACGCCGGATGTGACGCGGGCCTGCTCCATGCTCGCTGACGCCGGCATCCCGCTCGGCAGCCAGACCGTTCTCTTGAAGGGCATAAACGACAGGCCGGCCACGATGAAAAAACTCATGCACGAGCTTTTGAAGGCGCGCGTCAGGCCCTACTACATCTATCAGTGCGACATGGTCGTGGGCACGAACCACTTCAGGACCCCGGTTTCCGTGGGCATAAACATCATGGAGGAGCTACGGGGCCACACAACCGGCTA
>JAKAIQ010000098.1 GCA_021825035.1 Deltaproteobacteria bacterium
AACGACAAGGCCGGAAGGTTCGAGATGGCCAACGGCGGCACGATATTCCTCGACGAGATAGGCGACATAACCCCTCAAACACAGGTAAAACTTCTAAGGGTGCTACAGGAGGGCGAGTTCGAGCGGGTCGGGGACTCCAGGACGATAAAGGTCAACGTGAGGGTGATAACCGCCACCAACAAGGACCTGAGGGCGATGGTCGAGAGGGACGAGTTCAGGGAGGACCTGTACTACAGACTCAAGGTCGTGCCCGTCCGCCTGCCGCCGCTTCGCGAACGGAAGGACGACATCCCGCTCCTCGTCAGGCACTTCATCGAGAAGTTCAACAGGGAGATGAATACCGAGATCACGCACGTATCCCCGGCGGCGATGGAGCTTCTCATGGAATATAACTACCCGGGCAACATCCGGGAACTCGAGCACATAATCGAGCATGCCTTCGTGAGGTGCCAGGGCAAGACCATAAGCCCGGAGAACCTGCCGAAAGACCTTCAGAATAACGACATAGTAAGCAAGGTCATGAGCCGTTCCGACCCGATGAGGTCGCTCGAAAAGGAGATGATCGTCCAGGCCTTGAAGGAGACGGGCTGGAGGTACAGCGAATGCGCAAGGAAGCTCAATATGAGCCGCACGACCCTCTGGAGAAGGATGAAGGAATTCAATATCGAAAAAAAATAACGCAGACGCGATGAACCGGTTTGACGTGAAGGGCGGCTACCTGAGCCGCCCTTCTTTTTTGCCCGGAGCGCGCGGCATGGCAGCGTTCCGGACGAAATGCCATTTCGGCTGACGGGCGCGCGGTTGCGCAACCCCGATAGCCTGATAGACTTTATAGTCAGCCGTCTCGCTGCGCGTAAACGATGGTGAAGCATGACAACAGGCAGGCCCTATAGCCGGATATTCCTGGCATTCGGTTTTTTTATCCGCATGGCAGCCGCTTCCGCGGCTCACGCGGAGACCTCCGTAAGCGGCAAGATAGGCATGGAACGAACGGCCCCGGCCCCGCGCGGAGTGGCCATGTCCGGCGGCGGGGCAACGAGCGGCATTTCCATAAAAACGACCGGTGAGCTGTTGAGGACAGTCAACGCGAACCGGGCCACCGTCGAAAGGTTGATTGAAGACCTCGACAGGGAAGGCCTGGATATAACCATGAGGGATGCCGAGGTCAGGCATTGGATACGGCGATACCGCGAGCTGAAAGACGCGCTTGAGGCAGGCTCCGCCGGGAACGTCCTCCTGATAGAGGCGCTCGAAAGGATGGAGGCCGGAGATCTCGGCGGAGCCGGTAAGAGGCTTAGAGGCGGCCTCGAGACGGACCTGAGGGCAGGGGACGTAAAGAGGGCGGCCAATGACGCGTTCCGGGCCGGGAGGATAATGGAACTCCTGTTCGACTTCGGCAAGGCAAAGGACCTCTATGGGCAGGCCGCCGCGCTGGACCCCCAAAACGGCGATTATGCCTACAACCTCGGCCTCATCTGGAGCAGGCTCGGGGACCAGAAAAAAGCGATCGATTATTACGGCGGCGCCCTGCGGCTTTATGCGTCTCAAAACATGGAGGAGCGTCCGGAGACGGCGAAAGTGTACGCCGGGCTCGGCTCTTCCTGGATGGAGCTTCACGACCCGGCCGCCGCCGCCTCTTGCTTTAAAAATGCCCTTGCCGTGGAATCGAGGGTCAATGGAGCCGAAAGCCCCGGCGTGGCCGCCTTATACGCAGGCCTCGGGAGGGCGTATGGCGAGCAGGGGAATTTGCGAATGGCGATCGCATACTATGGGAAAGCGCTCGACGCAAGCCTTGCGGCATATGGCGAGATGGATGCGGCGGTCGCGTCTCTTTATGAAGTCATGGCCGAAGACCTCTCCGCCCTCGGCGATTCAAGACAAGCCATGGCCTATTACGAAAAGGCTATTGGCATCGAGGAGGAGGAATACGGCAGGAGGCATCCGCTTGTGGCCCTCACGTACAATAACCTCGGCCTCGCGTTCTATAACGCTGGAGCCCCGCAGAGGGCGCTTGAGTATTACAGGAGGGCCCTTGCCATAGACGAGGGGGCGTACGGACGAAAGAATCCGGACGTGGCGCGCATGTATAGCAATATCGGGCTCGCCCTTAACGCCCTCGGCGACCCGCGCAAGGCCATCGGATACTTCCAGAAGGGCCTTGACATAGACGTTGCAGTCTTCGGGGAGAGCAGCCCCGACGTGGCGAACAAGTATAACAATCTCGGCGGCGCATGGAGCAGCCTCGGCGACCAGACAAAAGCGGTCTATTATTACGGCAAGGCCCTGAAGATAGACCTCAGGATATACGGAGACAGGCATCCGATGGTGGCAACCATCTACAATAACCTCGCCGCCGCCTGGGACGGCCTCGCGGATTCGAGGAAGGCGATCGAGTATTACGGCAAGGCCGTCGCGATAGACCGCGCCGCCTACGGCGAAGATCACCCCCATATCGCCGGTCTGTACAACAACATCGGCTCCTCGTGGAGCGCGCTTGGAGACCACGCAAAGGCGCTCGGCTACTATAAAAAGGCGCTCAGGATATACGCGAGGCTCTACGGCGAGAGGTCTGCGGCAGCGGCGGTGGTCTATGACAACATCGGCCAGTCCTACGGCGCGCTTGGAGACCAGAAAAAAGCGCTCGGCTTCTACGGGAAGGCGCTCGACGCCGGCGTCGCGGTTTACGGCAGCAGCCATCCTTTCATCGCCGTCGTGTATGACAACATCGGCAAGGCGTGGACCGGCCTCGGAGACCCTCAAAAGGCGATAGATTATTACCACAGGGCCATCGAGATAGACTTGCCCGCCTACGGGAGCAAGAGCCAGGCCGTCGCGAACATCTATAACGACCTCGGGGTCGCGCTCACTACTCGCGGGGACGCAAGGGAGGCGCTCGGTTATTACGATAAGGCCCTGGATATCTACTCCGGCCTGTTCGACGCGAAGCACACGCTGATCGCAGCCGTTTATAACAACATCGGCGGGGCGTGGGAAAAGCTCGGAGACTCGAAGAAGGCCGTAAGCTACTACGAAAAGGCCCTTGACATCGACCTGGCGTTGTACGGCGGGGAGCATCCGTCCGTGGCCAACATATACTACAATATCGGATACTCCTACGACTCGCTCAAGGACAGGGCGCAAGCGATAGATTATTACAGGAAGGCGTACGGGGTCTACAGAAAGGTGAACGGGGACGATAATCCGGCTACGCTCAGGGTAAAGTCGAGCCTTGACAGGGCGTTGAATGGGACGACGGGCAAATAGCATTGGTGGCGGTGGGTGGAATCGAACCACCGACGCGGGGCTTATGAGTGCAATAGGATGAAAAAATCTAACTCCTTGATTTAGGTTCGGTTTCCCGTTTGCCTTTTAAATCTGCGGAGTTACGGCGTTACGATGCTCTTGCCGGTTTCTAAATTTTTTGTCCGTTTTGGAGTTTTTTAGCACAAAAAAAGCACAATTTCTTGGGGTGAACCCCTAAGGTGAGACACGGATTCTTGCGGAGACTTCGAGGAATTATCGAGATAGACCTTATAGTCCTGGGGCATGGACTACCTCTTTCATGATTGCGGAGCGGAGCCGTGGCTTCAGGGTATCCTCGAGCACAAGGTCCACCTTGCATCCAAAGAGCCCTTCGAGGAACACCTTGAGCCCCATGTAAGCGTCAAAGGTCTTTTCCTCAAGCTCCACAAGGAAATAGAGGTCGCTCGTCTCCCCTTCCTCCCCCATGGCGCAGGAACCGAAAAGGCCGATGCTCTTTACGCCGAAGCGCTTTATCGCCTCCCGGTTTTCCTCAATGGTTTTTATGACATCGTCTCGTCTCATTAGGTGCTTCCTTTGTAAAATCGTGGCATTATCAATACCTTTATATCTTAATCCAGCACCGGTTGCAAGCAGCACCAGCTCCTTGAACCTTCGGACTCCTGAGCCTGTTTTTACTGTCTCAGTCGTTTAAGTACCTTGTTGTACTTCAGGTTAGTCTTTTCGAGGGGCACTTCGAACTGGTTCCGATGCTTATCATCCCTTTTCATAGCCGTCTTGACACATTTCAACCCAGAAAAACATTTTTGTGGCGGAGTAGTTTCACAAACTAACTCTCCTCAATCTTTATATCCGCCAAGCCCATCTCGTTGAGGATAAGGCGGAGATCGGATTCCATGCCTTTGGCAAGGTCTGCCTTTAATTTAACTCTAAAGTCAACTCCCACGCTGAGCTCAGCGCCTGACTTGAGCTTGGGCAGGATTTTGGTTCCAAGGCGGTTCCATAGCTCGGGCGGAACGGTCCCGGATATGCGAATAGTGCGCGTGCGAGCTCCGGGCACAGGCTCCTGCCCAGGAAGTGGCGTCGGCTCTGGTCCTGGCGGCAATGGAGGCTCAATAGGTGGCGCTTTAATAGGCGCGCCGCCTGCCTTGATAGCGGCGGCCTTGTCCTTGCGCAAAAGAAAAACCCCGCTTTCGAACGACACCTCTTCAGGCGCGATTAGCTCCTTATGCCATACCCTTTCATAGGTTCCGTCTGGCTTTTGGCCTGACGCCAGACCGAAGTCCCCCCGGCCGATAAATTCAACGATTTTTGCGCGCAGCACAGTGTCAGGATCGAGTAGCCTTGTAAGCGACCCGTTAAGGAAGCTTTGCCGCAGGCTCGTGAGAGGCCATGCGCCGGATTCCTTTAGCGCCGGTGGCCAATTTCGTTCTATATAGCCTGCCCCCACAGATTCGTTGAGTAGCCCCTGGCTCCTGAGAGTAGTTATAATCCTCCCGCAGAGGCTTTCGGCACCGCTCGCATGGCCAGCACCGAGGTCTATTACCTTCAGGCCATCAGCCTCGCGGTTATCGGAAATTACAACAAACCGATAGCCTCCCCAGACCTCATCCTTTGCCGCCTCCTCCGCGTCCGATACCCTGGCATGGATTTCGGCACGGTCTGCCTTGTCGAATTCAGCGCCGAGGGTGCCTTCGCTGACCTCTCTCAATACCCTCTTCCATGCAAGACACAACTCGACCTTGTCCTTCATGTCTCTGCCTGGCTTTCTCAGGCACCAGACGAGCGAGCCGGGGTATAGCCTCGGAGATTTGCCGCGTTGCTTTGTCCATTCGGCGATCTGCCGCCGCAATCCGCCGTTTCCAGCCCATTCGGCGTCAGGATCCATGACGACTAGGGTCAGCTTCGGCGAGTCCTGTATAGTCGAACTGTCTTCGGGAAAGAATACGATGGGTATATTCCTGCCCCTGTCAAACTCCTTCTGTATGACGCCATGCATAGCGGGCCTAATCTCGGTCGTCTCGTCAAGCGACGCCCTGCGGTCGCTTACGACCTTCTTTAAGGTCGCCTGATACCTGATCTGGAAGCCGTCCGAACCAACCCTCCTTATAAAAAACGCCTTGCTTTCAAGCGCGATAGCCGCGTTGTCCACCGACGTGGTATCAATCTCAGGCTCGCCAAGCGCGAACCTTAGCTCCGGCAGATGCGCGACCTTATCCTTTTGGCCTCCCGTAGATTCAAAGAGGATAGTCGTCGCCACCCTTCTATGGATATCGCGCAGCGCCCCTTTTGTGTCTGCATCGAGGGCGCGTGCATGAGAGAGAGATCCTGAGATGTCCGAGTCTATGGCGGCCACCAACCGACTCTCTCCGAGCTGGCCGAGGATTATGCTCCTGAACTCCGAGACATCGAGCGGGGCCGAGCCGAGCGTAATAAGGGACTCCCTTCTCGCCTGTTCATGGTGGGTGCGGTATGCCCAAGAAATCCATTGGGCAAGCATGGCGAGAGTCCCGCGGGTCTGCTGGTATTGGGTAAGGGCCTGCCACTTCCTCTGAAAGACAGATAAGGTGGCCGGATGGAAAGGATAGCACGCCTCAAAACGGCCTCTCAGGAATTCGCGGGCCTTTGTCTCGGTAGAGGCGGTGTCAACGGCCGTCCATTCAGATGGGAGCTGGGCCCTACGCTCAAAGCACCAATCGGCATAGGCCTTAGCGACATTTTTCCTGATGCGTTCATTGCCGAGGTCTTCAAAGAGCCTCCTTCTGACGACTTCGCTTATCTCAGTCTCGTCATTGGCGATAAGGTCTTTGGCAACGCGGCGCACCACCCTTGTAATCTTATCCTGCCATTGAATGTCCCAGTCTGTCATCTCAACCTGGCTTCGTGGAAGGCTGATGATGGTTGCGCATCTGGTGGTCCCGGTAGTGGCAACGGTGAGGTTCTGTATGAAGGCGTGAAATGATTCGGCCATGTTCCTGTGACGGTTCAGGAAATTAAGCACCTCGTCAAAAAGGATGAGGGCAGAGCCGCCTGCGGCTTCGAATACCTTGCCTATGGTCTCTGTCCCCGGAGGCGTGGTCTTTGCGGCGTTTCCTAAAACAGCAACGCCTTTGTCGCCTGCAAGCTGACGGGCTATGTCAATCCAAGGGGTTTCCCTGCCTTCCCGCGGGTCCCATGCGTTGCCTACGAAGACAGCTACCTTCGTCTGAGGGAGCGCAGACAGTTTGGCGTCGTTGAGGAGTTCCGGGATACCCTGATAATCGGACGTTTTTTTGCCATTCCGGATGAGGTGATAGAGTGCGGTGAGCGTGTGGGTCTTACCGCCGCCGAACTGAGTAATGAGGGTTAGCACAGGCGCGGTATTTTCGGTATTCCCTGAAAGCCTCCTGAGAACCATCCAGGTATGCTCACGAAGCGCCCTGGTAAAGCATGTGCGGGAGAAGAATTTTTCGGGGTCTACATAGTCCTCCGGGGCCGTGCCTGCCACAACCTGCTCAAGGGCTATGGCAAACTCGTCCGGATTAAAAGACCGCCCTTCACGGACTTCTTTTCTGGGTATAACGACTTTATGCCAGGGCTCCATAGGCACTACCTCCGCTATTCAAGAACGGCAAACGGACGAACCACATCCACGCCCGCCACTTGTCCTGCAAGTCCATATATGAATTGAACGTGCTGAGTTAGGAGAAATTCGTTCACTAGCCAAGCGTATTTCCCGACAAATATCTTATCGAAATCATAGGGATTATAGCGCGTTATTGACCCCAAATAAAACATCGTTGCATACACAGACGCGAGGGGAGGAAGAATGTCACGAGGTTGCATATTTGACAAATAGTATCTCCATCCACTACTCGTCAGGATTGACCACACGCCGATCTCGCAAACACTATCTGCAAGTTTTTTAATCGCGGTGTGAATCCCTCGACGTGCACCATGCACTGGCTTAGTTTCAAACCAAATCTCATCATTATTTGCCTTATCCGCGTTAACTTGATGAAATACGCTTTTAAATTTGCGACGTGCGCGTATCTTTTTTAAAGACTGTTGAACATCTCGGTCTGTTTTATTAAGGATCAGTCGTGCACAAACCCCGTTATTTACTTTTATCAGGTCAAATCTCTTCACCGGAAGAAAAGAAGGACTCTCTTTAGTTATCAAGCAAAATATCCTATGTATGCCTGGAACTTGTCTTAATAAAGATATGACTTTTAGGGTAGTGGGCTTCGTGACATTTCCACCCAATGCAGCAACAAACTCAGGGAATAGCTCGGAATGATCATGCGTACACTTGGGAAAATGGATACTTTGGCTCTCAAGTCGTAGACGATTATTCCCTTTGGTCTTAGAGATTCCATGTTTGGGCTCCATTGCTATTTTCCTTTTCTTCAATAACAAGAACACCTTAGCAAGGTTCAAAAAGGAGTAGTAGTGTAACAACGGGCGACATGATAGTCGAGGGCTCCTCGCTGCCTCATAGAATTCTGACGCCTGCTCAAGAAAGGCCAAAGCTTGTTTCCTATGGGGGCTTTTGAGGTCGTTCGAG
>JAKAIQ010000099.1 GCA_021825035.1 Deltaproteobacteria bacterium
GTCCATGCCGGATATGCCGATGGCGGAAAGGAGCCCACCTATCGTAGTGGGTATGAGACAGACGAGAAGCGCTATGAGTATGACCGCCGAAACGCCGGTATGGCTGTAAACGGCAAATGGCCTCAGGCTTGCTACGGCGAGAAGAAAAACCATCGTCAGGCCGGAAAGTAGGATATTCAAAGCTATCTCATTCGGCGTCTTTTGCCGCTCCGCGCCCTCGACGAGCTTTATCATCCTGTCGAGGAACGACCCGCCGGGCTCCTGCGTTATCTCTACGAATATCCGATCGGACAGCACCGTCGTGCCGCCGGTGACCGCGCTCCTGTCTCCGCCGGCCTCCCTCACGACCGGGGCGGACTCGCCGGTTATGGACGATTCATCCACAAGCGAAGCGCCGTCTATAACCGTGCCGTCGCCCGGGATGACCTGAGATGCGGCAACGAGGACGACGTCGCCCTTCTTGAGTTTCGATGAGGGTATCGCATCGAGTGTTCCGTCCCGCCTTCTGAGCGTTGCCTGAGTCTCCTGCCTGGCCTTCTTCAGCGTATCGGCCTGCGCCTTTCCGCGGCCTTCCGCGAGGGCCTCGGCGAAATTCGCGAAAAGTACCGTAAACCAGAGCCAGAGGCTTATCTGGCCGCTGAAAAACGCCCCCTTTCCCGCGTAAATATCGTGAAAAAAAGAGATGGACGTGAGGACGCTCCCTGTCTCCACGATGAACATGACAGGATTTTTTATGAGGACCTTCGGGTTGAGCTTGAGGAAGGCGTCCTTCACGGCCTGCCTTAGTATTACGGGATCGAACGCAGATATCTTCTTTGGTTTCGCCATGGTTTTTTGGTGTTTTCGCGGACGACCCGCCGCTTGCCGGCGCTCTCGCCTACAAGCGGTTTCGCCTCATTTATTTTTCAGTGAACCCGCCTCCGGCTGATTTTTTGAGAGCCATGCCAATTCCCATAAATCGTTCTTTTAGAACGTACTCCCCCGAAGCATTTCAAAGTGCTCGGCTATGGGGCCGAGCGAGATCGCGGGAAAGAACGTGAGCGCCCCGACGATGATGATTACGCCCAGGAGAAGAAGCGTAAAAAGCACGCCGTAAGCCGGAAATGACCCTTCGCTTTCCGGGTGGATGTTCTTCCCGGCAAGCGACCCGGCCAGGGCAAGTATCGGTATCATCATGAAATAGCGCCCCAGGAACATCGCGATCCCCATGGTAATGTTCCAGAACCATGCGTCGGTCGAAAGTCCGGCAAAGGCGCTGCCGTTATTTCCCGTGGCCGAGGAGAAGGCGTAAAGTATCTCGGTCAAGCCATGTGGGCCTGGATTCAATATCGCTCCCGTTCCACGCGGGTCAACGGCGGCCCATGCGGAGAAGCCGAGGATGGATAGGGCGGCTACCACGATGGCTATCATGGCGAACTTGACCTCCCTCCCCTCTATCTTCTTGCCGAGGTACTCCGGCGTCCTTCCGACCATTAGGCCGGAGATGAAGACGGTAAGGACGATAAAGACGACCATTGTGTAAAGGCCCGATCCGGCGCCGCCGAAGATGACCTCTCCAAGGTGGATGTTGAAAAGAAGCACGAGCCCGCCGAGCGGGGTGAAGCTATCGTGCATGGAGTTAACGGCCCCGCATGAGGCGTCGGTCGTCATCGTGGCGAAAAGCGCCGATTCGAAAACGCCGAATCTCGTCTCTTTCCCCTCCATATTGACCGCGGATGAACAGCCCAGTTGCTTGAAAAACGGATTGCCCCTGTTTTCGGCATAGGAGGCTATGAGAACGCCCGCCACGAAAACCATGAGCATTGCCGCCCAGACCGACCAGGCGTGCCTCGTGTCCTTGACCTTCCGTCCGAGGAGATATACGAGCCCGCCCGGAATGAGAAAGAAGGAGAACATCTCGACGAAATTCGTAAGCGGCGTCGGGTTTTCAAAGGGGTGCGCGGAGTTTGCGTTGAAGAACCCCCCTCCGTTCGTGCCGAGCATCTTTATCGCCTCCTGAGAGGCAACGGGCCCCATGGCTATGGTTTGCTTTGCGCCCTGAAGCGTCGTCGCTACCACATAGGGGTTGAAGTTCTGTATGACGCCCTGTGAGGCTAAAAAAAGGGCATAAATGATCGAGAGCGGCAAAAGAAGATAGAGACAGCAACGGACGAGATCCGCCCAGAAGTTGCCTAAGGCCGGGTTTGCCTTCGAGGCCAACCCCCTTATGACCGCAACGGACGCGGATATTCCGACTGCCGCTGAGATGAAATTCTGGAACGCAAGGGCGACGGTCTGCGAAAAATACGACATCGTCGTCTCGCCGCCGTAGGACTGCCAGTCGGTATTGGTCGTGAAGCTTACCGCGGTATTCCACGCGAGGTCCGGCGCAACCGGGCCGAACTTCTGCGGATTCAACGGCAGGATATGCTGCAGCCTCAGGATAGCATAAGTGAAAAAGAGGGAAACGAGGCTCATGCCCATAATGGAAGAGGCGTAACGCGTCCATTTCTGGCCCTCGTCCGGATTTATCCCGCCGAGCCTGTATATGAGGTTTTCAAGCCGTCCGAGGACCCTGTTGAGCGGATGGGGAGAGCCGTCAAAGACCTTTTCAAGATATATTCCGAGGGGCTTGGCCGTAACGAAAAGGAGACCGGCGAGCAACATCAGCTCAAGATAATTCGCTGCAACCATCAAAATTTCTCCGCACGGACCAGGGTATAAAGAAGATACAGAAATAGCGCCACGCAAATGACGAGAAGTATAATGTCCATATCCCTCTACTCAAGCCTTGAGCAGGCCCGTATAAGGCCGAAGGCCGCTATGACGAGAACTATAGAAATGCCTGAAAGCAGGATGTCTGCCATGAGAGCCTCCTTATTAAGGTATATTATAGCAAGATAGGTGCCAAAAGACGTGCCCGTAAATCCACTGCGTTTCATTATGCAGGCTTTGGCGAAGCGGGCCCGGCATTAAAAATTTTAATATCAGCCGTTAAATTTGAAAGGAAATTACGGAGCAAGACGGGCGATAGAAACGGCCGTTTTTCGATATGAGGATTCTCAGCCCTTTGTGACGTGGCTCTTCAACTGCCCATCGAGGTGTTCTTCAGTCTCTGCACAAGCGCTTAACCCCTCGGCCAGTACATGATGATGAGAACCCCGGCCAGGCATACGGCGCCGCCCAACAGGTCGAATCTATCCGGGACCATCTTGTCGATTTGCCATCCCCACAGGATCGAAAGAACCACAAAAATCCCGCCATAAGCCGCGTAAACGCGCCCGAAATTCGCGTTGGAAGGCTGCAGCGTCGGGATTATCCCGTAAAGAAAGAGGATTATTCCTCCGGCAAGAGCAAGGAAAACGCTCCTTCTTTCCCGCAACCAGAGCCAGACGAGGTAACCCCCGCCTATTTCACAAAGGCCCGCCAGAAGGAAATAAATTAGCGATCTTGCCTGTCCCATCGGAATACGTCCTCCTGTTCAAAGTCCGGTAGATTCCGCAATTCTTTCACGTTATGCTATCCCAGTGACGGATAAACCGGCTCCGGCGATCTATGCCCTATGTCAGGGGGCGGCGCTACAAAAAGTTTATATCAAGCTGCGTCGTCCATACCCATTTGGCGCCGCCGGATGGAAGCGGGCCGGCAACGGCAGGCTCGTTGAACCATACCGGTCCGGTAAGGAGCGATATGTCCCTCGTGAAATAATAGTACACCCCCCCGCCGCCGCCGCCGATATAGTTCTTGCCGCTTGCGTAGTCCGCTGCAAGAACAACTTTATCATATTCTCCGCTGCCGTCCTTAACGGAAAAGAGGCCTTTGTCCCAGCCGACCATGAAGCCGGTATTCGCCTTTGCCCCGTTTTTATCCACGAGGGCCGCCGGATTGCCGTAATAGCCGCCGACGTGTATCCTGCCGAGGCTGAACGGAAGGGTCTTGCCCACGATGAAGTCGGTTATGTCGAAATTAGTCCTTGTGTCCCCGGGGCCGGCGATGTTCCCGTGAGTGCCTATGTCGAACATGCCTATGTTAATAGCCGGCGAACCGCTGAAGAGAGAGCCCTCGGGAGTGCCGAACTTGAAGTTGAAAAGCAACGGATGGTCTGAAGGCTCAAGCACGTCCATGCCTACCTCAAGCTGCAATTTGTCATACGGCAGTATCCCGACCTCCGGAAGAGTAAGATCCGTCGGAAGCGCGCCTTTATCCGCCCCTTTCTTGCCGAGGGTAAAATAATTATCTATGCCGAGGTGCACGACCCCATAGGGCTGAACATCGGATGTCGAGGGCGTCCAGAACGTGGTGGACGGCGTTGCGCACGCGAATTCGATCCAGGCTCCCAGGATAATCCCGAACGTTAAAAGAAGCATCGTAAGCTTTTTCATTCTTTCCTCCTGTACATATTAGAATTTATATGGCGTAAAAAGACCTGGCGATTAAAGGCGGCCCAGCCCGGCCTTCCTGTTACGGCGTCGTAATCTTATCCGTCACACGAGAAGTTCAAGAAGACGTTTCCCGGCGCTTATCCGGAGCGTACGGAATCCTTTTTTTCCAGCGATAGTATTATGACCTCCGCTATCTCCTTCATTGTTTTTCTTTTATCCATGCTAATCCTTCGTATCCTTGAGAAAGCCTGATCCTCGGATAATTTTTCCTTCTCCATAAGAAGGCCTTTGGCTTTCTCTATGACCTTTCTCGACGCGAGGGTCTCTTTAAGGTCTCTGTTTTCCTTCCTCAAAACCCTGAACTCTTTGGACCTCGATATGGCAAGCTCTATCACAGGGAGGAGCGCTTCGAGGCGCACAGGCTTAACGAGGTAGCCCATAACTCCAGCCGAGACCGCGCGCCTTACGGTCTCCTCATCGTCGCGGACGGTAAGCAGGATCACGGGCGTCTCATAGAGGCGGTTTATTATATTCGCGGCCTCAATGCCGTCCTTTACCGGCATCTTTACGTCCATAATAATTAGATCAGGCGATTTTTGCGCGCATATATCGATGGCCTCGACGCCGTTCGCGCCTTCCGCGATTACGCGAAAGCCGCTCTTTTCAACAAGTCCCCTCAGAACGATTCTGCCGGATTCGTCATCATCTATTATGGCTATGTTCTTCATGACTTGATTGAAAAGCAAATTTAATGCCACGAAGCCAATGACAATTTCACATTGAAAATCCGGCATTATAAAGATAGAGAAAGACTCATGATGAAGTTTTTGAAGGCATGATTGCTTAAGTTTTAAGCAGATTTTTACGAATGCGTTCTCAGATTTAAGCCCCGAAAACCCCTCTGACGAGTCTCTTCAGCCATAGCTGAAGGCTGCCCTGGCGGCTTGGAGCGGAGGAGGCGGGCCTTACTTCCTCAGGGTGAGCGAGCGCCTCTCGCATGAGAAGGGCGCTCTCAAAACGTTTTCGCGGTTCGCGTTCGAGGGCGTGGAGGATTGTCTCTTCCAGTCCAGGGGATATCTCGGCGCGGAACCTCCGCGGCGGCGGCGGGTCTTCCCTGACCTTGGCCCGTATGACGGCATAAACGTTTCCGCCGGTGAAAGGCACCGTTCCGGTCAGCATCTCGTATAATATGACCCCGAGACTGTATATATCGCTTCTCCGGTCACCCCGGCGCCCCTTCACCTGCTCGGGAGCCATATAATCCGGCGTGCCCATCGTCTGCGAAAGCCCCGACCACGTGATCTTCCGCAGCGTGGCGTCAAGGGCGATGCCGAGATCCATCAATTTTATCTTTCCATCCGGCATTATCATGATGTTTTCAGGCTTGAGGTCGCGGTGGACGACGCCATGTCCGTGCATATAGACGAGGGCGTCGGCTATCTGGATGGCTATATCGATCGCGTCCGGAACAGGAATCGGCTTCTCGCGCCGGAGCCTCTCGCTCAGCAGTTCGCCCTCGACGTACTCCATCACGAGATATACCCGGCTCTTCCGCGCCGGGCTGAGCACCTTTATGATGGCAGGGTAGTCAAGGCGCTGCCCGATCTTCTCCTCGCGGAGAAACCTTTCGTGAAAGACGATATCGCCCTCGTACTGGATGTACGGCGCCTTTAGCGCCACCATGCGTCCGGTCTCCATGTCGATTGCGCGGAAGATCGTGGCCATGCCGCTTCGGGAAATGACGTCGATCAGCCGGTACTGATCGAGCGTCTGGCCTGGAGCGAGTTCACCCATATAATCGCATCTTAACAGGACGGGTCAAGACGTGTCAAGCGAGCCGCCTGCGGCTTGCGATCATCCGGCCATCCTCAGGGCTTCTGCGAAAAAGCCGACTTGACTTTGCCGGCGCCCGCTTCACAGCCCGAGCCTCCACCATGACTTCATCGCGGGCGGAGGACAGGAGATTACCAAAGCGGCTTGCACGCTTATGTTGTCCTCTCCCCCTGCCTCCCTGGTCCTCTTGACTATCGCCATGCAAGCGGCCTCGGGCCGGTTCTCCTTAAAGATTCCGGCTATCTCAGATTCAGGTAACATCCCGTGGACGCCGTCGCTGCACTGAATGAGCCGGTCTCCGGGCCTGATGTCCATGGTGAGGACGTCGATTGACGGAATAAGGTCGTGACCGAGGCACCGGCTGAGGACGTGGCGCCTGGGGTGAACTCGCGCCTCCTCCGGCGTGAGTATCCCGTATTCTACCTGCTCCCATACCCATGTATGGTCTTTCGTGAGCTGCGTAAAGTCTCCGCCCCTCAGGAGATAAAGGCGGGTGTCTCCAATATGGACTGTTACAAGGGTGGAGGCGGCGATCAAGCTCGCCGTAAGGGTCGTACCCATGCGCCTAAGCTCCGGAACGGTCATCCCCTTCTGGTAAACCTCGAGGTTGGCGGCCTGCATGGCGCGCTTAAGGCGGTTCTGAAGCGAGAGGCGCCGCGGCGCTCCGTCCATCTCTCTTGCGAGGGTTTCCAGGGCGAGCGAACTCGCCACCTGGCCGGCGTTATGCCCGCCGAGGCCGTCGGCAACGGCGAAAAGCACCCCTTCGTCGTGCGGCCAGAATCCTACGGCGTCTTCGTTTACCTCGCGGACACATCCGACGTCCGTCAGATGAAAAAAATCTATCTCGAGCGTATCCGCCTTATCCGTCTGTTCCATATGATAATGCCGCCGGTCTAACAGTATGTTAAAATGCATCGCGCACGCTTACCCCGCAGTTGTAAGCGTGCGCATTTCAAGGATTAGAATTTGGCCCGGCGCTATTTAAAGGCCCCGGCTCCGTAACCCTTCAAGATCTGCAATCCATAGGGAATCGCGTCGCAGGCTCTTTCTTCCACAGCCCTAATCCTTCACCTCAGACGGTGCGCCTATGATAGCGCGGCCTGTCCGCCTGCTGTTGGCGTACACGTACGCGCCGCCCAATACAGCCCATAAGCCGGCTATGGCGAAGCAGATATAGGCCTCTTTCTGCGAGTCGCTATTTCCAATGATATAGAGGTATATGATCGCGCCGAGCATGAGGAGATTCGCCGCAAGGCCGAGGACCGGCACGACGCCGTGCTTGATGAGGCTGAATTCATTCCTTTTCGCAAAGGCGACGATCGTCCACAGGCAGGTCAGCCCGTAAAGGACGAACGTGCCAAGGTTCGAGGCAAGGGTTATCCCTGTAAGGCCCACGACCGACTGGACGCCTATGGCGGCGATGACCGTCGAGAAGGCCACAAGCACCCAGATGGCCCGGTGCGGGGTGGCGAACCGCCCATGCATGGCGCCGAGAACAGAGGGCATCTCCCTGTCCTGAGACATGGCGTAACTTATCCTTACAGCCGTATTGAGGCA
>JAKAIQ010000100.1 GCA_021825035.1 Deltaproteobacteria bacterium
GGCCCGGGGGATGCCGGGTATGAATACTGCCACTGGTATCTGGCGGTGATTCCGAGAATAACGAAAAACGCCGGATTCGAGCTTGGAAGCGGCATGTTCATAAACGCAAGTCTCCCGGAAGAGAGCGCTGATTTCCTTAAAACCGTCAAAATAGAGCAACTTAATGGAGAATAGGCGGGATTACAGGAATCCCCTTCCGACGGTCGATATCATTATCGAACTGGAGGGCGGCATAATCCTCATAAAAAGAAAAAACGCACCATATGGCTGGGCTATACCCGGGGGCTTTGTAGATATCGGTGAGAGTCTGGAGGAGGCCGCGGCAAGGGAGGCCTTGGAGGAAACTTCTCTCGAGGTAAGGCTTAAAACCCAGCTTCACGCATACTCTGACCCGAAACGTGATCCAAGGTTTCATACGATATCGATCGTCTTCGTCGCCGAGGCCTATGGCGCGCCGGCGGCAAAGGACGATGCCGCAAGCATCGGGATTTTTATGGAAGATAGCCTGCCGGCCCATATCGCATTCGACCATGCGCTAATACTCAAGGATTACTTCAGATGGAAGAGCGAAGGGTTCAGGGTTTTCGAGTTGTGCTGACGTTAGTTCAAAAAATCCATTTTTGGACTTTTTCAACCCGGCTTAGCCGAACTAAAGTTGTCCGATTTTCGCAAGCTTTGCTTTTTACGTGTCTCACACCGACAGCCATGCATTGCGCTGATTGCCGGACAGCAGGCCGTTTCAACTGCCTGCTGAATATTACCTTATAAGAGGCGGGAATGTCCAGGACAGGACGAAAAATCAAACTAACCGAATGGGCGAGCTGCGCGGGGTGAGCGGCCAAGATAGGCCCGGACGCCCTGATGCAGGTCCTGCATCGGTTACCTCACATTAAGGATAAAGACCTCCTTGTAGGCATCGAGACGGCCGACGATGCGGGGGTCTATCGACTTTCCGAAAGGCTCGCCGTAATCTCGACTCTCGATTTTTTTCCGCCGATAGTCGATGACCCATTTACATTCGGGGCAATAGCCGCGGCCAATTCCCTTAGCGACATATATGCAATGGGCGGCGTTCCAAGGCTCGCCCTGAATATAGTCTGCTTCCCGAAGGACCTTGGGCTCGATGTCTTGAACGAAATAATACGGGGAAGCATGGACAAGCTCAAAGAGGCGGACACCCTCCTCGTTGGAGGCCATTCCATAGTGGATGCCGGGATAAAATACGGTCTCTCGATAACTGGCTTTATAAATCCAAAAAACGTCAAGGCCAATAAGGGCGCTGTCCCGGGGGATGCGCTAATCCTGACGAAACCGATAGGCACCGGGGTAATTGCGAGCGCATTGAAGGCCGGAAGGCTCAAGCAAAGCAAGGCCGTAGACGCGCTCGCTGGAATGACCGCCTTGAACATGGCCGCCTCGAAAGCCATGGTTGAGGCCGGCGCGAACGCTTGCACCGATATAACGGGATTCGGAGTGCTCGGGCACGCTATGGAGATGGCCAGGGGGTCTGGTGTGAATCTCGTTATCCGCTCTTCGGACATACCGCTCTATCCTTTTGCTTATGAACTCGTAAAAATGAACGCTAACAGGCCGCGGACGCTGTTCTCGAACAGGGACTTCCTGATAAAGGATATAAATATCTCCATGCGGGACAGTGACCTCGAACTCCTTCTCTTCGATCCCCAGACCTCGGGAGGTCTATTGATTTCCATCCCGTCCGACAGGGCTTCCATGTTGGTGAGGAGACTGAAAAGAGCGGGAGTGCCAGCGACCATGATCGGCAGGGTCGTTCGCAAGGAAAAGGGGTGGAGAATAATGGTGGAATAAAGATGTCTGAAAATATTTTATAATAAAAAAAGGAGGCATTATGGGAAGCAATAACGTCAATGTCGATAAGCTTCAAAGCGTCATTAAAGACCTCGAGAAGGACCTTTCAAAGGCAAAAAAGATGAACAGGATCGAAGGCGAGTGGAACGTGGGCGCGGGGAGCCAGTTCAGCTCTACCATCCAGTTCGAGGCGGGAAAGGTGACCCTCGAATGCGATCAGCCTACGTTCCTTGGCGGCGGAGGAACTCAGCCTGGGCCTATGGCATACTGCCTTTACGGATCGGCCTCCTGCTACGCGGCGACCTTTGCCACTTTCGCGGCGTTGGCAGGGATTAAGCTGAAGAAATTCAAGATCGTCGCGGAGAGCCCCGTCGATTTTTCAAAGGTCTTCGGGCTGACAAATAACCCGATAACCGAGAAGGTCAAATTTACCCTCTACGTTGAAAGCGACGCGCCGGCAAGCAAGATTAAAGAAGTGGAAGAACTTTCCAAGGAAAGATGTCCTGCGGTATACTGCCTTACAAACCCGATACCTCTTGAAACCGAATTAAAAATAGGCTGATCCGAAGAAGGGGAAACCATTCAGGGTTTCCCCTTCCGCTTTCTCCAAATATTTCTACCGGCTTCTAAACGCCGCGGCAAGAGGGAGCGCTTTAAGGCTTCCGTCCCTGAAATCGTCAGACCTCTTATTGTAAAAATCCAGAAGGTCTTTAAGGCCGACGGGATCGTTACCGTTCCCGTGGACAAGGATTATGCTACCGCTTACCGGCGTCTCCCCCTTTGCCAGCCATGCGTTCGCGCCGACCGGTATAAGCGAAAGGGCCTTAAGCCTGGACATCAGGTCTTTATCCGAGACGAGGCCCGGGAAGCGAAAAAATGGCGTCGGGGTAACGCCGTTCCCAATCATGAGAATTTCATTGCGGAGAATTTCCCTTTCCATGTCAACGCCGGGAGTGAGAAGAAAATTTTCCCTGAGAGGCCTTGAGCTTTCATAGGGATGAGAATAAGTATGGTTTATCCAGGTTATGTTGAGCCGATTCGATCTTTCGAGGCCTCTTATCCAGTTGAACTCGTCCCTGTGCCTTTCCATCCAGAGGCCGCTAACGGCTATCGCCACATCGACCGGGCTCTTACCGGTCAAACCCGCGGTTGCGACAAAAAGGTCTTTATCGAACGGCCTCTTTGAGGGGCACATATCGACGGTGATAAAGACGCCGTCGTATGAGCCTTCACCTTCATGTATTCCGCCATTTTGAAGCCTGTCTCCGGCGGCATACCTGTAAAGCGCCTTTACGTAAGGCGTATCCTTCCAGTCCTTATCAGGAGCGCTTTTTACTGCTCTTTTGCCCCTCTTTATTATACCGGTCTTAAACGTATACGGGTCGACAGTGAGGGATTCAGGCACGGAGCCGAGATTGAAGTCGCGTATGGCTATCTCTAATTTCCCGTCATCGTCATAAAATGGCCTGAAGACGCTTTTATAATCAGATACTTTTTCCGACGCCTTGAGACCCGAACTTAAGACGATAGCATATATGAATACGAGGAGGAATGCCCCGGATTTGAGGCCGAATGAAAATCCGTCTCCAGTGATTTTACTGTTCTTTTTCAATCTCTATGAGCGTTTCATCCGGATTCACGGAATCGCCGATCTTTACCAGTATCTTTTTGACCACGCCGCTTATAGGGGTATGCACCTCGTTTTCCATCTTCATCGCCTCGACCGTAAGGACCATATCCCCCTCAGCCACCCTGTCTCCGACCGAGACTTTAAGGGACGTCACCTTCCCCGGTATAGGTGTCGTGACATCGCCTTCCTTTCTTGCCTTTGGCCTGACGGACTGGGTAATGGAAGCCCTTTCTATCTCGCCCGCAGTCGAAGGTATGACCTCGGTGAGAGATTCTATCATGACCTCTTCGAGGCGATTGTCCACGGTTATGAAGAACGGCCTCTTCCCCTCGACCTTGTGCCCGGCTCCGGCCACCTTGACCCTGTAAGTCTCACCATGCACGGTCACCATAAACTCGCTCGGCGCAAGATGAGGCACGACCGCCGTCCTTGTCTCCGTCTCTTTCGGCTCCTCAAGAGGCTCTGGTTCGAGCTTTCCGGACTCGCGCTGCTCGAAGAACTCGAGGGCGACCACGGGAAAGAGAGCGTAGGTGAGTATGTCCTCGATGGTCTTTGCTTTGCCGTCTATATCCCGCATCAATTTGTCGAGTTCCGGCTCAAGAAGGTCAGCCGGACGGCACGTGATGGGCTTTTCATCGCCAATCGCTTTTTTCCTCGCCGTTTCATCGATATCTCCAGGGGGCCTGCCATAAAGCCCCTTGAAATAGTTTCTGGTCTCGCTCGTTATAACCTTGTATCTGTCGCCCATGAGAACGTTAAGCGTTGCCTGGGTTCCGACGACCTGGCTCGTGGGCGTTACGAGCGGAGGGTACCCCATGTCTTTTCTGACCCTCGGTATCTCTTCAAGGACTTCATTCATCTTGTCGATCGCGTTCTGTTCCTTGAGCTGATGGGCAAGGTTCGAGATCATGCCGCCGGGAATCTGCACCACCAGGGTTTTCGTATTTATGGCAGTATATTCGCTTTCGAACTTTTTATATTTCTTCCTTATATTCCTGAAATAATCGGCGATGTCCGAAAGAAGCGAAAGGTCGAGTCCGGTATCGTACGGAGTGCCGCGTAACGCCGCCACAAGGCTTTCGGTGGGGGGCTGGGATGTCCCTGAAGCGAAACTCGATATGGCGGTATCGACTATCTCGGCGCCGGCTTCTATGGCCTTGAGATAGCTCATCGCGGCAAGCCCGGAAGAATCATGGGAATGCACGTGTATCGGAAGGCTTACCTTCTCCTTCAATTTGGAAACAAGGTCATAGGCAGCTCCAGGCGTCAGGAGCCCCGCCATATCCTTTATGCATAAGGTATCCGCTCCCATGTCAACGAGCTTCAAAGCCATATCCACGAAACCCTCGTTGGTATGCACTGGGCTGGTGGTGTAGCATATGGACGCCTCTACGACGGCCCTCGCTTCTTTCGCGGACTTCACCGCTACCTCGATATTTCTAAAGTCGTTGAGGGCATCGAAGATCCTGAAGATGTCTATTCCGTTCTTCGCGGCCCGCTCGACGAACTTCCTCACCACGTCATCCGGGTAGTGTCTGTAGCCGACCAGATTCTGCCCGCGCAGAAGCATCTGGAGCCTCGTGTTCGGAAGGGCCTTTCTGAGGACCTTTAGCCTCTCCCACGGGTCTTCTTTCAGAAACCTCAAACATGCGTCGAACGTAGCCCCTCCCCAGACCTCCAGGCTCCAGTATCCGACCCTGTCGAGGAGCGGCGCAATCTCAAGCATGTCCGAAGTCCTCATGCGGGTGGCAAGCAAAGACTGATGCGAGTCGCGCAGGATGGTGTCGGTTATCCGCGTCCTCAATTCTTTCTTGTCGGCAACTCTTATCTTATTCCTGTTTTTATTTGGCATTCGTCCATTCCGCGTGTTTTTTATAAGAAATTCAACCGCCTGATAGGCCTGAAAAAAATTAATATCTTGATGCCGAGCATTTTCTTACAGCCCATGGTGGGCGGCTATCGCCGCCGATATTGCGGCCACAATGTCCGTAGGTTCGGCGTACTCATAATAATCCATTAGCTCCGGTTTCCTGTCGATATAACCGGTATCGAATTCGCCCTTCCTGAAATCCTTCTCTCTCATGATATTCTTAAGGAAGGGTATGGTCGTCTTTACCCCTCTTACCACGAACTCATCAAGGCACCTGTGCATCCTGCTCACCGTCTCATCCCATGTCGATCCCTTTACTATCAGCTTTACAACGAGGGAGTCATAAAAGCTCGGGATTATAAAATCCTTGTAAATGGCGCCGTCTATCCTTACCCCTATGCCTCCCGGCGAATAATAAGCCGTGACCCTTCCAAAACTCGGGAAGAAGTTATTTTTTGGGTCCTCGGCGCAGATACGGCATTCCATGGCATAGCCGTTCATCTTTACGTCTTCCTGCCTGAAGCCCAAGGGCTTGCCGGCGGCGATCTCTATCTGTTTTTTTACAAGGTCTATGCCGGTAACCTCCTCAGTTACAGGGTGTTCGACCTGAATCCTTGTATTCATCTCGAGGAAGTAGAAGTTTTTACTCGAGTCGACAAGAAATTCGACCGTGCCGGCATTCGTATATTCAGCGGCTTTCGCGGCCTTTATAGCGGTAGCGCCCATCTTCTTCCTCAAATCGTCATCAAGGATGAGCGAAGGCGTTATTTCTATGAGTTTCTGATGCCTTCTCTGTATTGAGCATTCTCTCTCGCCAAGGTGGACGACATTGCCCGACTTATCGGCAAGTATCTGAAACTCGATATGGTGCGGCCTTTCGATGTACTTTTCAAGGAACACCTCTGACAGACCGAACGCGGCCTGGGATTCCTTTCTGGCCGTGCTTATGGAATTGACCAGCTCATCGCGGCTTCTCGCCACCCGCAGTCCCCTCCCCCCTCCTCCGCCAGAGGCCTTTATCATGACCGGATAGCCGATCTTTTCCGCCAACTCTACGGCCTCGTCAACGTCTTTGACGGAATCTTCCGTGCCCGGCAGTATCGGGACCCCGGCGTTTTTCATCATGCGCCGGGCCATCACCTTGTCTCCCATATCCGCGATCGTCTTGCTTGATGGACCTATGAAGGTTATCCCTTTTTTTTCGCAGAGTTGCGGGAACCTCGGGTTTTCGGACAGGAACCCATAACCGGGGTGTATGGCATCGACCCCTATCTTTATGGCGAGGTCCACTATGCGGTGGATGTTCAAATATCCCTGGATAGGCCCGGGCCCAACCATGTATGACTCGTCGGCCTTCTTCACGTAAAGCGAGGTCGCATCCGCTTCAGAATAAATGGCGGCAGTCGGAATGTCGAGCTCCTTGCAGGCCCTGATGATCCGCGAGGCGATCTCGCCTCTGTTGGCTATAAGTACTTTCTTGAACATGACATCGATCCGAGAGTCGATAAAAAACAACGATACTCCCTATATTTATGACGGCAATTATTTATTTAGCCAATATCGCTTAAATAAGTCAAGGAAATTACAGAGATGGATACATGAGCCGCCCGGCGGCCGTCACTTTTCAGCCTGCAAAAGCGCTCTTCAGATGCGCGACTGCGCTCTTAAGCCTTTTGAGAACCATGGCTTTACCCATGGCGGCCATCATCTCGAATATGCCGGGGCTTACCGTGCCGCCGGTTAGGGCTACCCTTACAGGCTGAGCGAGTTTGCCGAGCTTCAAACCCTTTTCCTCGATTACCCCGGCAAAGACCTTTTCGATTCCTGCCTCCGTAAACTCATCGAGACCCGAGAGCTTTTCGATAAGGATGTTAAAAAGCTCCTCATTCGACGGAACAAGGAATTTCTCCGCCGCTTTGGGGTCATAGATTATATCTTCCTTGAAATAAAACAAGGCCCCGTCCGCCATCTCCTTGAGGGTCTTAACCCTCTCTTTGAGCGTCATCACGATAGCCGGAAGACGCGGATCCCCATTTGCCTTTATGCCGCGCTCCTCCAGGAACGGTACAAGAAGGTTTCCCAGTTCTTGCGGGTTTGCCTCTTTTATGTAATGCTGGTTCAGCCACAGGAGCTTATCCGGATTGAAAACGCCGGACGACTTGCCGACATTCTCCAGCGTGAACTTTTCTATCAGCTCGCCTGTGGAGAATATTTCCTGATCTCCATGGGACCATCCAAGCCTTGCAAGGTAATTAACTAACGAGTGAGGGAGTATTCCCATGTCTCTGTATGCCATTACGGATGTCGCGCCATGTCGCTTGCTGAGCCGCGTCTTGT